>JAHZJL010000251.1 GCA_022600935.1 Gammaproteobacteria bacterium | reverse complement strand
CTATCATTAATAGTTAACCGGTATGGCTGTTCATTTTAAAATTTGAATACAGACGGTTGTAGCGAAACAACTGCCATGCTAACGTTATGCGCCATGGAAACTGCATTTAACAGCATTGCATTATTCGGTAAACCCAACCCTCAAATCAGCACAACGCTGACAACCATTTACCAGTTTTTAATAGAGCACGATTTTGAAGTTCTGGTGGAGCATAATATTGCGCCGTTTCTTGATTGCTCTAAAGCTCAACCCCTGTTGCTGGATGATTTACCAAAGCATTCAGATTTAGCGATTGCTATCGGTGGAGACGGGACATTCCTGTCCGCAGCCAGAACATTTTCCAGCCATCAAATTCCTTTAATTGGAATCAACATGGGACGTCTTGGTTTTCTGGTTGATATCTCCCCTACCGATTTACCAGAAAAACTCGAAGCTGTATTAAATGGTCATCACATTGCCGAAGAACGACATCTGTTAAATGTACGCATTATTCGCAATGAACGAACCATTCATGAACAGAACGCAATGAATGAAGTTGTGATTCATCGATGGGTCACTCCAGAAATGATTCATATCAATACACATATCAATCATGTGTTTCTCAATGAACAACGATCGGATGGGTTGATTATTTCCACACCAACCGGCTCAACTGCATATGCGTTATCCGGTGGAGGTCCGATTATTACGCCAACCCAGAATGTCACTTTGCTGGTACCGATTAATCCGCATACCTTAAGTCATCGGCCAATCATTATTGATGCTGACAGTGAGATTGAAGTCACGTTTACACAAAATACCCATATCAACGCACAATTAAGCTGTGATGAAATCGGAATTCCTGATGTCACTGTCCATGATCGCATTGTCGTCACCAAAGCAAGACATAATGTCCGCATATTGCACCCTTCCGATTACGATTTTTATAATACCTTGCGTGCCAAATTACACTGGAGTAGCTAAGTGCTGTCGTCAATCATCATTTTTGATCTGGCTGTGGTGCAAACACTTGAGCTCGATTTTGATAAAGGACTGACTGCCTTGACAGGAGAAACCGGGGCCGGGAAATCCATAATGCTGACGGCATTGGGTTTGGCTTTGGGGAATCGTGCAGACTCTGACTTTGTGAGACCAAATTGCAAACGTGCAGAAATCACCATTGAATTCAATCTTGAAGATTCACCGGATGCATTGGCCTGGCTAGAAGAAAACGACCTCGATGAAGACACAACCTGCCTGATCCGTCGCGTTATCAGTGCCGACGGCAAATCCAAAGCATTCATTAACAACCGACCATCGACATTGCAATCCCTGCAATCATTATCCAGGAATTTACTGGAAATTCACGGTCAACACGCTCACCTGACCTTACTCACCAACGCTGAACAACGACGATTACTTGATAAATTCGGGACTCTAACTTCACAGGTCGATGAATTAAACGATGTTGTCAGGCAATGGCAAGCTATCAGCCAAACCCTAGAGCATCAAAAAGCTGTAAACAGAGATGCAGATGCACGAATCGAATTATTACGCTATCAGATCGAAGAACTGGAAAATGAAGCGATTGAAACCCTGAATTACACTGAAATTTCTGAGCAACAACATCGTTTGACTCATCTGGACAGCATTCTGAATACTGCACAATCTGAAATCATCCGCTTACATGAGGACGATCAAAACGCTGTGACCAGAAATCTCGATCAAAGTATCCAGGCATTTTCAGCAATTATCGATTTCACACCTGAACTTCAGGAACTGTTAGCCATGCTCACTGAATCCAGGATACAAGTCGAAGAAGCAGCACGCACATTGCGCCAGTTTATCGATTCCCAGGAACCTGATCCAGAACAACTGGTGTGGCTCAACGATAAACTCACTCTGATTCATGACCTGGCTCGCAAACATCAGGTTAAACCTGAACAACTGAATCAGCATTTACAGACATTAAGAGAAGAACTGGCATCTTTTGAGACAAACGAGGAGTCGCTGCAATCACTGCAACAGCAACAAACCAATCTACAACAACACTATCTGCAACAAGCCCATCAGTTATCTGAACAACGGAAAAAATTGGCCTGCGATTTATCAGCAATCATTACTGAATCCATTCAGCAACTGGGAATGCCTCAAGGGCAATTCGAAATTGACATTCAACACAATGAATCACAAGCACCTCAACTTTACGGTGCTGATCAAATCCAGTTTCTCATCGCCTCTAACCCCGGGCTTCCACCAAAACCAATTAACAAAATTGCGTCTGGTGGTGAATTGTCTCGTATCAGCCTTGCCATACAGGTTGCTGTCAGTCAGACTCGCTCGGTCTCAACCATGATCTTTGATGAAGTCGACAGCGGCATCGGGGGAGGAACTGCTCAGATTGTCGGCAACCTGTTAAGACAGCTTGGTAGTGATCGTCAGATTCTCTGCGTCACCCATTTACCACAGGTCGCCGCGCAAGCACATCAGCAATTACTCGTCAAAAAATCAACTGATGGCGATTCCACCCAAACGTCTGTTATCAGATTATCTGAGCATGAGCGGGCTGCTGAAATTGCGCGCATGCTTGGAGGTGTTGAATTGACTGAACAAACGTTTGCACACGCCAAGGAAATGTTGAACTGGAAAGATACTACTTCAGCAGTTTAATCGTCCTGTCTCGTCTCAAACCGGCCTAGCCTCTCCTGTTCACAACTGATTCTGATTTCAATCATTACACCTGGCTCAACACGCTTTTACTATAGTGCCCTCTAATCAACAGACAACGTGCCAAAATGCTAACAACGGCCTGATACCGGAGTGGCAACCACAATCCGCTGTACTGATCGCCTGGCCGGATCGATTGACAGATTTTGCTGCAACACTCAATGCTGTTGAGCAAACATATCTTGCAATCGTTCAAGCCATCACATTGCATCAGAGCTTGATTATTGCAGTCCGTAATCAGCAATTAAAAAACCATGTCCGACAGCTGTTGTCTCAGGAATCAATCAATCGACAACAGGTCGTTTATTGCATCATTGATTATGACGATATCTGGGTGAGAGATATTGCGCCTCTGGGTATACGACATAACAACAGCGTTTATTTACTGCGTTTTCGCTTCAATGCCTGGGGTAACCAATACCAACACAGTAAAGATGCCTTGTTTGCCCAACGTTTGCTGGAAAGCGGGATATTTCATGCTCCATCCAAAACCAGTGAACTGACCCTTGAAGGCGGAGCCCTGGACAGTAACAGCCTGGGAGATGTACTGACTACAGAATCATGTCTGTTTGACCAGAATCGCAATCAAAAACCATCTCATCAACTTACATCTGATCTGATCAAAACTATCCACGCCACACGCCTAATTGTGTTGCGAAATGGTCGATTGATAGGTGATGATACCGGTGGCCATATTGATACACTGGTTCGTTTTTGTTCAGATCAAAACATTGTTTACACTGCTTGCGATAATCCGAAAGATCCAAATTATAACGAATTGCTAAAACTGCAAGACGAAATATCAGAGCTTAATTTAAAATACAATAGCCAATTTAATTGTTGTGCTGTTCCAATTCCCGATCCGATATTCAATGTCCATAACCAACAGTTACCTGCAAGTTATATTAATTTCCTCATCATTAATCACGCCGTACTGGTTCCACAATACAACGACAAGAAAGATGAACTGGCCTTGCAGATTCTTCAATCGTGCTTTCCTGACAGACAGATTTTACCCATTCCATGTTTGAGTTTAATTCAACAATTTGGCAGTTTGCACTGTATGACAATGAATTATCCAAGCGCGATACAATTACACGCAATATAAATACTGATGACTAAAAAAAATCTTATCAAGCTTGCACTGGTACAACATACCTGCCATGACAGACAATCTGATAACCAGGAGAAACTCACCAGCGCTTTAGCCACAGCTGCCGCCCAGCATGTTGATTTGATAGTTTTCCCTGAATTACACAATCACCCTTACTTTTGCAAAATCACAAACCCGGACTATTTTAATCTGGCAGAATCAATTCCTGGTCCGACAACCGAGTACTTCGCCAAACTCGCCAAACACTATGGAATAGTCATTGTCACTTCCGTTTTTGAACGGCGAACTGCAGGTCTCTATCATAATACTGCTGTTGTGCTGGATTCCGATGGCTCTTACGCCGGGATATACAGGAAAATGCATATTCCAGATGATCCCGGATTTCACGAAAAATATTACTTTACGCCAGGAGATACCGGATTTAAACCAATCCAAACATCGTTAGGAACGCTTGGCATTTTGATTTGCTGGGATCAATGGTTTCCTGAAGCAGCTAGAATGATGGCTCTGGCAGGCGCAGAAATGCTTATATACCCGACAGCGATTGGCTGGGATCAGACCGATAGCGATGAGGAAAAAAACAGGCAGCTACAGAGCTGGATAACCATTCAACGAAGTCATGCAATTGCCAATGGAATCCCTGTGGCTTGTTGTAACCGGGTTGGTATCGAACAAGATTCCCATATCACCACTGAATTCTGGGGAACCAGTTTCATCGCTGGACCGCAAGGGGAAATTCTAACAATCAGTGATTCAGTGACATCAGAACTGATTATTTCTGAATTGGATTTCTCGAATAATGAACATCAAAGAAGAATCTGGCCTTTCCTGCGAGACCGCCGAATCGACGCATATGACAACCTTAACGTACGCTATCTGGGAAAAAATGGAGGGAATTAGAAGAGATCACGGAGGCTAAAAACATGGTTAAAAGTAGTTATTATAAGGCGTGAAACAACATCTAATAGTTTTTCTTAACTCAAACCATGTTTATACATGTAAATATTTAACTGCTTAGAATCACACAAGCTTACTTGCATATTCAAGGTTGTCAACACCTCGAACAAAGTAAACAGGCAGAGACCAAGCAGTTAAATTCTATTCACAAGATTAGAAACAATACCTGATATGTCTGAGCTTTGGACATAACAATAACGACGTTTCAAAGAGGAGCAAATTCAGTGAAAAAATACCCCTAACATGCGAATAATTAATGATGAAGAATATCGCAGGATTTGATTAAATCCGCATGTCATCTTCTTTGTAGCCTTTATCCAGCAGTTCCTTCATCCAGTTCGGCTTCATACCACGACCGGACCATTTATCCGCCGCATTAACCGGACTCTGGAATTTTGGAGGTACTTTACCACCTCGTCGAGAACGAGATTTTTTATCAATGATTTCAACATTTACCCCAATTGACTGGGCTAAGCGATGAATTTCAGATAATACCTCTTTGCGTTTTTCACTCTTTCTGTTTTCCAGTACTTTCTCGGCATTGGAAATATACTCTTTTAACTCTTGCTCCGACATGTGAGCTAATTCAGCCATATGACACCTCTATAGTATTATTCTAGATATGTAAGCACGGATCAATGATTCGCCAATAACTTCCAGTTAAATTGAAATGTGTCTTACATGTATTAATAATATATCATTTTACAGTATGTTCTCAAGTGTTTCTTCTATAATTTTAACAATTTTGTATAAATTGAATATAAGTTTTTCTCATAAACAACTCAAATAAATGCCACATTGTCTAGCCAGTGTTGTCAGCAGATACTGTATTTGACAGTTTCAACAACTGATATATTCCAAACAAGACTGTAAATTGTGCATGTATTGCACAACGATTCACAACAAAACGATAATTAATTGATTTTAATTCATTTAATGAATAAACCACAAATATTGTGAATATGTTGAATCGATACTGAAAACATACTATACCTGTAAAAATTAACACAGATAACATTTCAAGATCAGTCCTCTGGTAACTTAAATCAGTAACATAGGTGCATTGAAAACGACTGGATAAAAATTTTTGTTACAGACTGTTACAATTCTTTTTTTGCGAGCATCACCGCTCAAAAGCAGAAAAAAGGAAATATTATAAATCAGCCAACACTGGAAACCCCTTTCATCGCCAACTAAAATTCACTGAATACCCGGGCTCACTCATACCTATAACCAAAAAAATGACTATTTAAGGTATAAATCGCTGCCAGAGTATTTTAATAAATTCTCAATCAGTGGCCTTTTTCTATTCCGTTTCAAATCACTCAATAATCAGCATTGCCCAGGAACAGCATGAATGCCTCTTTCACTTGCCTCAGGACCTGACTCCAATCTCCAGGTTCTGATTGCCTGAATAGGCGTAAAGTTGGATACCACGGGCTGTCATCACGCTGCTCCAGCCAGCGCCAATCCGAATATGCAGAAATTAACACCCACGTTGGAACAGCAAGCGATCCTGACAAATGCGCAACCGAGGTACACACCGTGATCACCAAATCCATCTGTGATAATAATGCACCTGTATGTGCATAACTAACCAAATCACTGTCGAGAGAGATGATTTTGCTTCTGCCAAGAATCTGCTTGCTCTCTTCAGAAACCGGAATCTGGAAACTGTAGAACTGAACATGATTAAGAAATTCTGGATCAATCCAACTGATAAAACTTTCCAGATCAATCGATCGATGATGATTGATTTTCTGGTTTGGACTGCCGGCCCATACCAATCCGACTTTGATTGTATCGATCTTCAAACCAGGAACTGCCGCTTCTTGTGGTACCCTCCAGTAAGGAACCTGAGCAGGAAGATTATCCAAAGTAATCCCCAGTAATCCTGGCAACGACATCAAAGGGCAATACACATCGAAACTGTCAGCCTGAATATGACCTGCGAGCCTGACTTCATTGACACATGGAAATGCTTTGAAAAACAGTCTCAACGGCTCTGTACAAACGATAATAAGCTTGTTTACCCGATCAGAAAGCATTGGCAAAAAACGCGCAAATTGAATAGCATCGCCGTTACCCTGCTCGGTATGAACAAGAATCGTTTTGTCAGAGATAGCCTCACCTTGCCATTGTGGCTGCGGACATCGAAACGGGGTAAACGTTGGCATGTGCCAGCGCCACTCATATTCCGACCAACCCTGCTGGTATTTTCCCTGACGCAATAAAATCAGGCTGAGATTAAAGTGTGCAGTCGCATATTGCTGATCACTGGCAATTGCCGATTCATAACATTCGATTGCTTTTTCCCATTTAAACAAACCAGCCCAGGAATGCCCCAGGCTATTGAGTGCTTCAGCATGAGTCGGTTGCGCCTCAATTACCTGCTCCAATATCTCTATGGCTTGTTGCCACATCTCATCATCTGCATAGGCAACACCCAATTGGTAGCGCGCAACCTGATGCTCAGGAAATTGTTTTAATACCTCCTGGTAGGCAGTAATTGCTTCATCAAAGTGTTCTTTACGATGTAACAGCGTCGCCTGTTCCAGTAGAACCTGGGACGGTTCCGGAGTACTGAATTCATTCAGCACCTGGTCAGGCAATGAATATGACGAGCGTAACAGGGGATCTTCCTGAGACAGAATAGCCGGAAAGGCAGTTGGCAGGATTTGCACAGCGAATACCTCCTGAACAACCCCAGAGAAAATCACGAAGCCGACAATCTGACGCGCAACGATATCGATTATCCAGACTCCACATTGGCGCTCTTCACAGCGTGCAGTCAATGGCAAACCGGCAAATACAGCGGTTTCTCTGACTTGTGACAACCCGACTAATGCATAACGGCCGATAAAGTCCAGACCTCTGGTAAATCCTGGCAGCTCAACAATCGTGTCGAGTACTCCGGTATTTGGATCAACTGTCGCCAGCGTTCCCGCACCAGACTCCAGCACCCATAACTTGTCCTGATACCAGCGCGGAGAATGCGGCATGGATAAACCAGTGGTTATGACTTGGCAGGATTCAATCTCCATAATCAAACCACCACTCGCCTTGCCTTCTCGCCAACCACCTGCCCGATCTGTTTGCCCTAACGCTGTCACATAAGCCGGTTTACCTTGACGCATAGCCAGACCATTCAAATGGCAACGGTCCAGCAAATCATATTCACTCACAAACGGCGGGCGCCAGCGTGGCTCCACACTGTGCTCGGGACTCAATGTACACAGACACGACATCCGGGTATTGACCAGCCAAATCTCATCATCATCGGCAATCGCCATTTCATGAATATCGATATCGCCTGTCACATGGACTTGCCTGGGTAAATAACATCCGCTGTGTGTGTTAGCGGGTTCAATTTTGGCAGCCACATCTGTCATGTTGTAATAACTGATGACTTGATAACCAGAACCAACAACCAGTTTAGGTTCTTTCAGCGCCATACCCATGGGTTTTTGAAGATCCACGAAATGTGTATTCAAGACCTTGTTTTGGGCGCGCAATATGATTAATTTTCCGGCTTGATAGGTTGAAACAACCAGACTGATCCCGGCCTGCTCCAGAAATACAGGAAAACTCTGTGTATGTTGGCTACCCAGTGCTTCTGACATACAACAGCGCTTTCACAGCGAACAAGAAAGGAATTGAATTGGAAGTAATCAATTGGATGCTCATTGATCAATCAATTGATCAAAATTTAACACCAGCCAGTCTGACCCAGCCTTCTTTTTCATTTGTTTCACCAAAGCGAAAATCAGATTGGTAGGCATCGATGATGGAATCTGCCTGGTGGTGCAAGATACCCGATAACACAAGACAACCCTGATCTGCAACAAGATCTGTCAGGGTCTGACGTAATTCTATGAGGGGATTGGCAAGGATATTGGCAATCACGATATCAGCCTGTGCGTCATTCATTGTCTCAACTGAGCAGGACAGCACAGCATTTGAAACCGAATTATTATCGGCATTCTCCTGTGTGGTCTCGACAGCACACGGGTCAATATCCACAGCTGTGACAGAATCACAACCAAGCAGTGCGGAAGCGATGGCCAGAATCCCGGAGCCACATCCATAATCAATGACAGATTTCCCAACAAGGTTCCGGGTATCCAGCCACTCCAGACATAAAGCGGTTGTCGGATGGGTCCCGGTACCGAATGCAAGACCAGGTTGCATTCGGATGACAACTGAATCAGGTTCAGACACTACAGCTTCGGGAGGGCACACCCAAAGCCGTTGACCAAAACGCATGGGTTGAAAATGATCCTGCCAGACAAGCTCCCAAACCTGGTCTTGTAACTGCTCATTATGCCAGTTCCAGGTTCTGATGCCTTGAAGTTGTGAGGATAAAACAGATTCGATTGCGTTAACATCGATACCGGATTCAAACAACCCAATGACTCTGACCTGCTCCCACAAGCCAACGTCATCAGTTCCAATCTGATACAACGGATGATCCCCGGCATCTTCATAACTCACAGACACTGCGCCCAGCTCAGAAAGCATGTCGCTGGCCTGTTCAGCCTGGAGACGGTCAATCTCAAGCGATAACTGTTTCCAGCTCATCGATTATTAATCAGGAAAGCTGGTCGATCAGGATTCTTCTTCCAGTTTTTTCTCAAGAAAATGAATACTTTGTGAACCTGCAATAAAGGTTTCATCAGACAGAATATCCAGATGTAAAGGCAAATTGGTTTTAATACCTTCAATCACAATTTCGCGCAATGCAGTACGCATTCTGGCAATTGCAGCATCGCGGTTTTCGCCGTGCGCGATGAGTTTACCAATCATGGAATCGTAATATGGCGGGACTTTGTAGCCACGGTAAATATGGGTATCCAGTCGAATCCCAGGCCCGCCGGGTGGATGAAATTGTTCAATCACACCGGGCTGAGGCAGAAACGTTGTCGGATCTTCAGCATTGATACGACACTCGATTGCATGACCTGACAGACGCACGTCCTCTTGCTTCAGGGACAAGGTTTCACCTGCTGCAACGCGAATCTGCTCCTTGATCAAATCAACCCCGGTTATCATTTCTGTTACCGGATGCTCAACCTGAATCCTGGTGTTCATTTCAATAAAATAAAATTCACCATTTTCATACAAAAACTCGAATGTACCGGCACCAACATAGCCCATATCGACACAGGCCTGAGCACATCTCTCACCTATTTCAGCACGTTGTTCTGCAGTAATCCCCGGTGCAGGAGCCTCCTCAATGACTTTCTGATGGCGGCGCTGGGTGGAACAATCGCGTTCTCCAAGATGAATTGCATTCCCTTCACAATCAGCCATGATCTGAAATTCAACATGACGCGGAAGCTGCAAAAACTTCTCCATATACAATGTGTCATTATTGAACGCAGCCTTGGCTTCGGTTCGGGTCAGATTGATGGCATTCAGCAGTGCAGCTTCTGTATGTACAGTGCGCATACCACGTCCACCACCACCACCGGCAGCTTTGACAATCACCGGATAACCGATTTTACGGGCAATCTTCAAATTTTCACTGGACACATCTGTTATCGGTCCATCGGTTCCTGGTACACATGGTATTCCTGATTGCTTCATGGCCTCCTTGGCAGCAATTTTATCGCCCATGATGCGAATCGTCTCGGCCCGCGGTCCAATAAAGATAAACCCGCTTTCGACGACGGTTTCAGCAAAATCAGCGTTTTCGGATAAAAATCCATAGCCTGGATGAATGGCTTCCGCGTCAGTCACTTCAGCTGCGCTGATAATCGCCGGAATATTCAGATAACTGTCCTGGGATTGAGATGGTCCGATACATACAGACTCATCGGCCAGCAATACATGTTTTAACTCACTGTCTGCAACTGAATGAACAGCGACAGTTCGTATACCCATCTCCCGACACGCACGAAGAATCCGCAACGCGATCTCACCGCGATTCGCTATCACAATTTTATCGAGCATCTTTATAAGCCTTTAACTGTTTATCGTTGTTGTAATCATAAAAAGCTGATCTAAACCTTACTCGATAACGAAGATAGGTTGGTTATATTCCACAGGTTGACCATTTTCAACCAGAATACGCGCAACCACACCCGAGTATTCAGTGTCGATTTGATTGAGTATTTTCATGGCTTCAATAATGCACAAGGTATCACCTTCGTTCACTGTCTGACCAACCTGAACAAATGCCGGCGCTCCTGGTGATGGTGAAAGATACAGGGTTCCGACCATAGGTGAATAGACCACATTTCCAGAAAGCGTGTCCTCTTTTTGTTCTGCCGCAGATTGTGCAGCTTGTGTCGCTGCAGCAGGCTGGCTTGGTGCTGTTGGAGCCAGGGTCTGTACTTGAGGTGGGGCGGCCACAACCGGAGCGGGGACTGCAGTTCCCTGACGACTGATTCTGACTGAATCATCACCTTCTACAATTTCAATCTCGGAAATGCCTGACTCATCGATGAGCTCAATCAGTTTTTTTATCTTTCTTATATCCATCATTTTTGTATCCCGCAGTGTTTTAAAGCCGCCTCAAAAGCAAGCTCATATCCCAATGATCCCAATCCACAAATCAAGCCTTTGGCAATATCAGACAAAAAAGACCGCCGCCTGAAAGACTCTCTGGCATGTACATTCGAGAGATGCACTTCGATAAAAGGCAATCTGGTCGCAAGAAAAGCGTCGCGAATAGCGACACTCGTATGTGTAAACGCACCTGGATTAATAATTATGTAATCAATCGCATCCTGATAAGCCTGATGAATCATATCAATGATTTCATGCTCAGCATTGCTCTGTTGAAAATGCAGCGTATGACCACCGGACTCAGCTAATGTCGCAAGTGTATTATGAATATCCTGCAGGGTCTCCGAACCATAGATCTCCGGCTCTCTGACTCCAAGCAGATTAAGATTCGGTCCGTTAATTACAGAAATTACCGCCATGTCCTACCCAATGCAGCACCTTGCCAAAGAGTCAGGTCGGTGCGACAACGATACTGTTGTTAATTCACTCAATGATTTTAAATACACTTGTCTGGATCAGGTTTTGCACCCGCAAACAACCAAACAGTGACTTGATCGAACTGTCGTTATTCTTTGTAATTATGTATTGTCTACAAAAAAACGGTTTTTGTCCAGATTCAAGCAATTTTTATAATTTTCGCAACAAATCAGAACACTTTATTCAGAATTTCAGCAGAACCCGGACTCAATCAAATCTTAGAAAGATTGAATCACGTCAATATAAACCAGACGCATAAATCAACAGAGCATGTTTTCTTGGAACCCAATCCTTAATCAAGCGACTTGTGTTGAGACAATTGATACAATTCATGATCAATATCAGGATAATCAAATCCTACACTGGCTATAAAACTGGTCACTTTCTCCAGATCCATGAGTGAATAAACCAGTTTGGACTGATGCACAATTACTGTGAATCCTGAAGTCGGGTTGGGAGAAGTCGGCACATAAACAACGACCATTTCACCATGCCGGTTTGTCACATAACCCGGCACCCATAGTCCATCTTTGGGATATTCGATATAGACGATTTCGCGATTATCTTCCCGTCCTTGCGCTGTAAAAATAGCAATGATTTTTTTTATTATCCGGTAAAACATACCCAGGATTGGAATTTTATTGACCGCTTTCTCAACTGTACCGATCACCAGGGAATTGCGGTACTTCGACAAGGTATAACCAATTGTTGCCAGTAACAGGAAACTGATGACAAACACAAACAGAGTATTTGAATAACTGTCGACATACCCATACACCAGAAAAAACAGGCCACCGATCAATTGCTTGACAATGATAAAGACCTGCAAAACCAGTACAATCGGTATAACCCCCAAAACACCGATCAAAAAGTATTTAAACAGTTTTTTTAATTTGACCAACACGGTTTGGTTCATGATCATGTCCTGCCTGATTAAGCCATCATCTTATGATAAAGCAAAACATTCGCATTTAACCATCAAAAAAACGATACACCAGTTACTGCAAGCGGTTAATCTCCTCAGAAGTCAAAATCACATCCAGCACATCCAGCAAACCCGGTCCGTCAACATAAGTCGAAGCGCGCTTGACAACTTCCGCTCGTTTGACGACCCCACCAAATCCAACAACAAAAACATCAACTTGCTGAGCCTCAAGATCGGTGACCCCATCGCCGATTAAAACATTTTGTTCACCTGCATTTGCCAGTAATTGGCAAATTTTAGCTTTACCACCATTACAGGCAAGCGGAGTATTTCTGTCAAACCCACCATACCCGTTGTGCTCATCAAAACGAATATCGACAGCGTGAATATTATCGGCTGGAATCCCCAAAACCTTACCCAGCTCGATAATTGGTAATCGCAGCCCACCACTGATGACATGAACTCGTTTTCCCAATTGATGCAATTTGTTCACAGACTCCACTGCATCATCAAGCAAAGCATCTTGATAACGCAAGGCCAACCAGTCAAGGTCTTCTCGACTGGGCTGGATCAGCTCCAGTCGACGACTGTAGACTTCATCAAGTGTCATTTCGCCATTCATGGCTGCCGTCGTCAACGGAATCAGCTGTTCCGCGACATTGGCCTTACGCGCCAGTTCATCAATACCTTCAATACGGGTTAAGGTGCTGTCACAATCAAAAAACACCTGATCAAACGGTTTGCTGCTTACGCTCACAATTCAACCTGACACGCACGCTCGATTGCCGGAATCGCTTTCACAGCTTCAAAGGTTTTATCATCGAGAGGGGAAGAGATACCAATAACCGCCATAGCCTTGTTCTCACTGGATGAATCACCAACATGCATGCGGGTAATATTGATATTTCCATCACCCAATGCATCACCAACTGCACCAATAACACCTGGCTTGTCGGAATGATGTGTGATCAGGATCGTACCTTCCAGAGTCGATTCAACTTCATAATCGTTATACCCAACTAACCTGGGATGGGTTTCTCCAAGCAAGGTTCCCGTCAATTCAATCTGTTCGCCGTCACATTCTCCAATAACAGTCACTAGCGAGACATAATCATGGACTTCCTGACTGCGTGATTCAGTCAGACTGATGCCTTGCCGCTTGGCAAGACTTTCAGCGTTAACACTGTTAACGGGAACTGACATGCTGCCGGACAACAGACCAACCAGAGTTTCAACTGCAATCGGATGCGGGTCAAGCTCCGCTGCCTGACCATTGACATTGACTTTAACAGCACAGACAGGTGTTGACGACATTGCCGAGAGCAAGCGACCGAGACTGCGTGACAATTGCAGATAAGGCTGCAACCTGTTCAACACATCCCTGGAAATTCTTGGCAAATTGATGGCATTGATGGCTTCACCTTCAACCAGGAAATGGGCAAGCTGTTCGGCAATGGCAACACCAACAGCGACTTGCGCTTCATGCGTGGATGCGCCCAGATGAGGAGTAAACACGACATTATCCAACGACAGTAACGGTGAATCCTTGGGGGGTTCGCTCTCGTAAACATCCAGCGCAGCACCGGCCAGATGTCCGCTGCTCAACGCCTCGATGAGCGCCGATTCTTCCACCAGCCCTCCACGTGCACAGTTAATCAGTCGCGAACCCTGCTTCATCAGGGCAAAGCGTTCTGCATTCATTAAATGTTTGGTCGCTGCTATCAGAGGACAATGCAAGCTGACATAATCCGAAATACTCAACAACTCTTCCAGCGACTTGGGTTGTACTCCATCCTGTTCAAATTTTTCCGCAGTGACAAACGGATCATAAGCAACCACATTCATCTGCAAACCTTTGAATCGAGATGCCGCAATCCGTCCAATCGTACCGTAACCCACGATACCCACTGTTTTACCAGTAATCTCTCGACCCATAAACTCAGCGCGTTTCCATTCATTGGCACGAACCGATGCACTGGCTGCAGGCAGGTTTCGGCTCAGAGAAAACATATGGGCAACGGCCAGCTCGGCAGTTGTGGTGGCATTGGAATCCGGGGTATTCAACACGACGACACCACGTTCAGTTGCCGCTTCCACATCAATATTGTCAACACCGATACCAGCCCGACCAATGACTTTCAGCTTTGGAGCTGATTCAATCATTTCGCGCGTCACCTTCACGGCGCTGCGTACAATCAGTCCGTCAGCATCCTTTAGCCTTTCGGTGACGTCCTGTTGAGATAAACCCGGCGTAAAATCAACGTCGATACCGGAAATTCCCCGTAAATAGTCGACTCCTTTTTCAGAAATTTTGTCAGCTACAAAAACTTTCATGCTTGTTTATTTGATTCCTCATTATTTGTCGAGCTGACAACCATTGTGCCGCCCGGTTTCATTGCAAAATTAGTTAGATTTCTTTGAAAAGCTTTGTTCGTGAAACCTGATTGGCTCCAGCTCAATCCTTGACAACCGGAGCGATCCGGAGGAGCGTATCCACAGCTTCAGCCAGATCTTCAGAACTGCGTTTTCTAACCGTGGCATGCCCTATTTTCCTGCCAGGCCGCGGTGCTTTATGGTAGTGATGCAAATGAACATCGGTTAACTGAATAATATCCCTGGCTTCTGGCATCGCGCCGATAAAATTCACCATGGCTGCAAACTCAACTGGATCAGTGTTACCCAAAGGCCAGTCAATCACAGCTCTTAAATGATTTTCGAACTGACTGATCTGGGCACCCTCAATCGTCCAATGCCCTGAGTTATGCACTCGTGGCGCAATTTCATTGGCCAGTAATTGCCCGTTCACAACAAACAATTCCAGAGCCAGCACACCGACATAATCCATTTCAGAAAAAATGCTCTTGATATAACCTTCTGCCAGAACTTGTAAATCATCACTGCCAAGACATCGCGCACAATGCAGAATCCCCTGGTGATGAAGATTTTCACTCAACGGGTAAAAGACAGTATCACCTTGTCGATTTCTGGCACCGATAATCGATACTTCCCGGTCAAATGCAACCATTGCTTCCAGAATCAACAATTGACCACCCAGAGTCTGCCAGGCAGGCTCGATGTCTTCTGAAGATTTCAGTACAATCTGGCCTTTGCCGTCATACCCCATGCTGCGGGTTTTCAATACTGCCGGGAGTCCAATCTCTGCAACCGCCTGTTGCAGATCGTGTTTTGACTGAACATCCCTGAACTCGGGCACCGGAATGTTCAATTTGCAGAACATGTTTTTTTCTTGCAACCGGTCCTGGGCTATCTGCAATGCCGCAGGCGGAGGATAAACCGGACAATTGTCCTTGAGAAACGCAAGGCTTGCAGCTGGCACGTTTTCAAATTCAAACGTCACCAGGTCAACTTCGTCCGCCAGCTGTTTTAATGCATTCTCATCATCATAGTCTGCCTGAATCAGGCTAGCGACCTGCGCGGCACAAGCATCTGCCGAAGGGTCCAGTACCACAAACTGCAAACCAAGCGGATACCCTGCCAAAGCCAGCATTCTGGCCAGTTGCCCGCCTCCCAGTATGCCTATCTTCATGTTATGACTCTCTCGGGTCGGGATTGTCCAGAACTGTTCGGGTCTGTTGACGTTGAAACTGCTCGACTGCCTGACGAATGGATTCATCATGATTCGCCAGCATCCGCGCTGCCAGCAATGCAGCATTGATCGCTCCAGCCCGTCCTATGGCCAGAGTACCCACCGGAACACCTGCAGGCATCTGCGCAATTGACAATAATGAATCCATGCCGCTTAAGGCTTTGGACTGTACAGGCACACCTAATACCGGCAATCTGGTCTTGGCAGCCACCATCCCGGGTAAATGTGCAGCTCCACCCGCTCCGGCAATTATCACCTGCAATCCGCGCTGTTCTGCTGTCTCCGCATAGTCAAATAACAGATCAGGCGTGCGATGAGCGGAAACCACTTTAACCTCGTAGGCAATAGTTAACTGATCCAGCATATCCGAGGCATGTTGCATGGTTTCCCAATCGGATTTGGAACCCATGATTAATCCAAGCAATGGTTGAGTGTTCATGGTATCAATTCAAATGTGTTTTACGCTGAGATTTTCCGGTTCCGGCACATAGCAGTTTTCAATCCAAACCAGTTCATACAATGACCATGATGCCTGATTGAAAATCAGTAAATCTTGTCTTGGATAATGCGGTATATGGATTCAGTGATTAACCTGTCTCGGCCAACAAAGCAAAAAAACAGACCATTTTAATAGAAATTTGAGATACTCTCTAGTTGGAAAACATGCTTAATTGTTTTTTTGAGCAATATATTTCCAGATTTCTTGATTCTTTCGCTGATCAGTGAATGCATTCATACATCAAATCTTCAATGAGTTATTGCAACTTTTTTCAGCAAAGACTGCAATAACTCTGCGATTTGTGAGCGTATTTTCATTAATGCCGGAACAACCACCAACGTAATCAATGTGGCAAAAGCAACGCCGAATGCCAGACTGATTGCCATCGGAATCAAAAACTGGGCTTGCAGACTTTTTTCA
Source organism: Gammaproteobacteria bacterium (assembly GCA_022600935.1). Classification (GTDB taxonomy): domain Bacteria; phylum Pseudomonadota; class Gammaproteobacteria; order Methylococcales; family DRLZ01; genus DRLZ01. Next base: position 6,729 of record JAHZJL010000251.1, on the reverse strand, counting down.
CTGATAATCGGCGCAAGTCCGGCACAGGTTGTCAATGTCGTAAACAGAATTGGCCGAAAACGGCGTTGACCAGCCGCAATAATAGCCTGATCGATGATCATGTCTTTAGCCAGCAGCCGATTAATCATATCAATCAGAATCAGTGAATCATTCACCACCACTCCTGATAACGCCACCAGTCCGAACATGGAGAAAAAACTGATCGGAAAACCCAGCAAGATATGCCCAATCGCTGCACCAACAAATCCCACCGGAATCACAGACATAATTATCAAGGGCTGACTGTAACTGCGCAATTGTACTGCCAGTACTGAAAAAATGGCGATCAAGGCAACTGTCAAGCCGTCAACCAAACTATCGATACTATCCTGGCGTTCCTTTTCCTTGCCCTCAAACGAGTAAAATAAACCAGGAATATCGTTTTTGAGTTCAAGCAGAATTTTCTCTCGCAACTGATTGTTGATTTCATTGGCATTGGCACTGTCTTTATCGACTTTGGCGCTGACAGTGACAATCTGACGCCGATCCGCCCGGTTAATGGTTGCATAACCTCTGCCCTGCTTGACTCCGGCGACGGTATGAAACGGAACTTCCTGCCCGGATGGCAAACGTATCCGCATGGAATGAATACTGGCCAGATCACGTCGTTCCTGATCGGTATATCGGACCAGCACTTTGATATCATCACGTCCACGCTGTACACGCTGGGCTTCGGCTCCATAATATGCCTGCCTGACCTGACGCGCCAGGTCACGCAAGGTCAACCCTGCAGCAAGACCGGATTGCTTGACTGACAGCTGCAATTCCGGCTTGCCGACCTCAAAACTGTCTTTCACTTCCGTCACACCGGCGTAATGTTTTAAATACTCTTTCAAATGTTCAGCGCTTTGCAGTAATTGATCAAAATCGGCATGTGACAGCTCGACATTGATATCATCGCCTGCGGACAGAATCGAGCTCTTGAATCGAATATCTGCGCCCGGAATTTCTCCAATCTGCTCTCGCCAGTCTGTTTCGATTCGCGAAGCTTTATACGGCCTCTTCTCGCCACGCATCAATTCAATCTTGACTTCACCAAAATGTGAACCAGTGGATGAATCGCGTCTGGCACCTGGTCCCCCGCGCCCGGAAAACGGCAATGCACCGACACTGGCTGATATATTACGAATTATCGACTCATCACCCGGCATACGCTGGTCGTAATCTTCTCGAACAGTTTTCAGGCTGCTCAGCAAATGATTGACTACAGCACGTGTTTCCTGGGCTGGTGTGCCGCTTGGCATGCGAATTCTTGCGGAAATGGTATCTGCATCAAGAGGTGGGAAAAAAACCACTTTCAAATGTCCGCCTTCAACCAGGGCAGTGAAAAACATCATCACCGCCAATACCGCAGCAACAATGGTATAGGGTTGGCGGATACTGAAATGCAATACAGGCGTATAGAGTGTGGCAATCACCCACTCCAGTAACTGGCGTAATGTGTTCTGGACATATGGAATCGTCCCGGCCATGCGCCCATGCAGCGGATATGACAAATGCGCCGGCAGGATCAAACAAGCTTCCAGCAGAGACATCAGTAACACACTGATCACAACCACAGGAGTCATCCATAAAATCTGGCCAAGATCTCCGGCTGTAAACAATAACGGCACAAATGCCAGTACAGTCGTAAGAATCCCGATACTGACCGGCGAGATCACTTCACGCAAGCCTTCGATTGCTGCATCAAGTGGCTTCATGCCTTGTTCGCGTTTACTGTAGATATTTTCGCCAACGATAATGGCATCATCCACGACAATCCCCAGCACCAGAATAAAAGCAAACAGACTGATCATATTAATGGTGCCGCCGACACTGTAAATGATCAGAAACGCTCCCAAAAAGGATATCGGGATACCCATTGTGGTCCAGAATGCAAGACGCAGCTCCAGAAACAGCACAAGTACTGCGAATACCAGAATCAGCCCCATCAAGCCATTGCGCACCAGCAGATCAACCCGGGCTCTGAGGTTTTCAGCGCGATTTGCCCATACCCTGCTTTTGATTCCGGCTGGTAGAGACAGCTCTCTGACATACTGCTGAACCTTGTCTTCAATATCCAGGACTTGTTGCTCACCAACTCTGGATACAGTCACATAGGCTGCCGGTTCTCCATTGAATAAACTGTATTGATCGACTGCTTCAAAACCGTCATCCACAATACCGATATCACCCAGTCGCAACACCGTACCGTCTGGTTTGGTAGCAACCGCAATGTCAGCAAAATCAGCGCTGCGATAAGCCTGACCATCTGCACGCAACAGTATTTCCTGATCTTTGCTGCGAATCGTACCTCCCGGCAGATTTACTGAAAAATCCTGTACCGCCCGAGCAACCCGGGCAAAACTTAAATTGTACTTGCGTAAAGCCTGTTCGCTGACTTCGACACTGATTTCATAATCTCTCACACCCAACACATTGGCTATAGTGACACCTTCCAGTGAGGTAATGTCATCGCGAACCCGATACGCCAATTCACGCAGGGTGCGTTCCGATGCAGTGCCGTACAATGCAATAGTAATTATGGCAGGAATCGGATCGGTATCTTCAATTTCCGGGTCTTCAGCATCTTCCGGTGGAAAATTCTGGATCTGCTCGACTGCGGATTTCACATCATCCAGCACCTCCCTGTCATCGACAGTATCATCCAGCTCAACCGTGATTGTTCCGGCTCCTTCGGCGGCTACCGAGCGGATTTTATCAACACCTTCAATGCCGGTCACAGCTTCCTCGATACGCCGGTTAATACTTTCTTCAACCTCTTCAGGCGTTGAGCCAGGGTATGGCACACTGACAGTGATTGTATGCGGATCAATTTCGGGAAAAATTTCAACCGTACTTTTGAACACGGTTATAGCACCACTTAACAGCAGCATCAGCATCAACAGATTGGCAGCGACATGGTTTTCGGCAAACCAGGCTAACAAACCGGCTCGCTTGTTGTCGGATTTGGATCGCTGGCTCATGACTGATCCTGTATGCGCACTTGCATGCCTTCAGTCACAACATCCAGAGAGCTGCTGATGATTTGCATATCAGCTGGCATGGCTTTGATCCAGATTTCACCATCTGACTGATAAAGAATCCTGGGCCGGAAATACTCTAGCCTGTTATCACTGACAACCCACAACACACCACCTTCGCGGAGCAACGCAGCTGGTAACACCGTTATATCTTCCAGTTTTCTGGCCTGAACCTCGACATTGACAAACAAACCCGGTATCACTTCTTCGCGCAACTCTCGAGGAATAGCCTCATGATTCAGTGAAACCACAGCTCTAACCATGCGCGACACACTGTCCAGCTCGCTTTCGATTCGCGCTAATTGACCTCGTAACCGGTATTCCTGCGCAGCCAGTTTGACCACGATGTCAACACCGGAATGGTCATCGTCAGCTTCAGGTTGTTTGTACACAGTAGAATCAGACACACCAACATCCAGCCAGGCCAACTGGTCCACTTCCAGCGGCACCGGGATATCAAAAACCTCAGTGTCATACACCACAGCCACAGATTGATTGGCGTTAACAACTTCTCCAACATCAATACTGGCCTGCACCACCCGGCCCGAAAACGGCATACGAATACGGGTTCTTTGCAAATCAAGTCTGGCGCGCTGCAAGCGTGCCTTGGCTGCTTGCAAACTGGCTTTGGCTTCGGCAATTTGCGGTGTGCGGCTGACCAGTATTGGAACAGATTGACCAGCATGCAACTCATTCCATTCTTCGATAGCGGCCTCAGCTTCGGCTGATTCCAGTTGTAACGTTCGTTGTGCAGTGGCCACATCGCTTTCAGCACTGGTCACGGCAAGTTGATAATCGATTGGCTCGATTTCCACTAATACCTGGTTAGCCTTGAAATACCCGCCCGGTCTCAGTTGAGGATGAATCCTGGTCACTTTACCACCAACCTGAGGCACGACATTAATTCGTGTGCGCGCCTGAATACTGCCATTGCCGCGAATCACCAATATCCGTGACTCAACCCGGCTCAACACTGTTTTAACCAGTGGTGCATAATTGACTGACTCAGCTTTTGGCGGCTCTGCGTTAAACAAGGTCAGACCTTTGGCAGACAAATACCCCGCGGTCAGAATAACCAGCACCAGCACAGGCTGTATCAACCATCGATAGCTTTGCCTGATGCGATTAAACAGGGTTCGATTCATGGTGTAACCTGACTGAGATGTTGGGTTTGAGCAGGCAACCAGTCGCCACCAACTGCAAGATACAAATTGATTCTGGTATTCCAGCGCTGTTGTTCAACCTGTAACATGAGATCTTCTGCAGACTGTCTGCGGCGCTCGGTTTCCAGCACCACCAGTAACCGCTCAATTCCACGACTGTAGCGTTGCTTAGCCAGTTTTTCAGCTTGCCTGGCTTCGTTCAACTGCTGTCTTATCTGCTCGATTCTCTGATCCAGTAGACGATGTCCGGCCAGTGCATCTTCAACTTCACGTATCGCTGTCAGTATCAATTGATTGTATCGAGCCGCCTGCGCCTGCAAGCGGGCTTCTGCTGCCGCAACCTCAGCTCTCAGACGTCCTCCCTGGAATATAGCAGTCGCCACTTCCGCAGCGACGCTGGCAATCAGATTATCCAGGGAAAAAAATTGCGACAATGAATTGGTATTGGTACCCAGACGCCCGGTCAGGGTGACATCCGGGTATAAATCGGCCAGCGCCACGCCGATTCGTTGATTGGCAGCAATTGTCCTGAATTCAGCTGCACTCAGATCAGGACGCCGGTCAAGCATATGCATGGGAATGCCAATGACCTGATCATCCAGCTCAACCAGTTGTGCCAGATTGAGTTCATGCGGCTGCTCGGCTCGATCCAATGGCGCCTGACCAACCAACACATCCAAAGCATGACTGGCCAGCTCAACCTCCAACGCCAACGCTGTTTGACTGGCTTGAGCTGACAATAAATTCTCCCGCGCCAGTCGCACATCAACCGCCGAAGTCTGCGCCACTCCGTGACGATAACGACGATCCACGGTTTGTAATGTCAGCTCACGGCTGACACTGATTTGTTCAGACACACGCAAACGCTGTCTGGCAGTTTGCAAGGCGACATATTGTCGTAATACATTGGCAATCAGGGTTTGCGTCAATGCCACACGATCCTGCTCCAGTGCATTCAAATCGGCTTGAGCCGCTGAATAACCATGTCGCAAACGCCCAAACAAATCCAGTTGCCAGCTCAGCGATAAAGTCACTGCATGTCGGCTGGAAAACTTTCCACTGCTTCCATTATTGATAAAACCACCAGCGCCGTTGCCGGTAAACCGCGTAGCGGTACTGATAAAGTTACGCCTGGGCGAATAGCTCAGATCCAGAAACGGCCAGAAACCTGCAAACGCCGAATCCAGCAAGGCTTGAGACTCCAGAACATTGGCTGCGGCAACTTTTAAATCGTAATTCTGCTTTAATGCCTGACTCACCAGCAGGTTGATGGTTTCGTTATCGAACTGACGCCACCATTCAACAAGTTTATCGTGGTTGGGCTCTGCTTGATCGCTGGACTGCTGCTCAGAAAGACCGGATTGTAAAAACTGTTCTCCCAGTAATGTCTGCTGCTCAATTCTGGTCAGTTGGTTGACCTGCGAACAACCAGCAACAACCAAAAAAGGCAGCAAAAATCCGAGACCGGAACCAAGGCGCATCAGACTCAAACCACGCCACAGCTTAGTCATGTTGCTCAAACTCCGCTCTGATTCCGGCTAGACTGACTTTGAAAATATGCTGGGTCGCTTTATCGATGACTTGTTCATTTAATTCAATTTCGGGATATAAACGAGTCATCACCGGCTTCCCTGTCTTGTACAAATTGCATTGCCCGATCACACTGAAACAATGAAACCTCAACATCTCTTCACTGCATTCAGCAGGCAACAAAGACTTGATGATAGAACGAAGTTGCCAGTGTACTGGCCGAATCAGTTTTTCCACCACTTTATCCAGCACAGGACTTGGGTTGGCAAGCTCCTGCATATGAATCTGGTCCAGTACCGAATCAGCGCCAATTCTTAAACCACGACGCAAAAACCATTGAATAAATGTAAACAATTGCTGTTCAGGCTGTAACGTGTCAGATAAAAACCCAGGATTTAGGATGTTATCCCTGTCACATCCGTAAAGGACAACCTCGGCATAAAAATTTGCCTTATCGCGAAAGTGATAATTAATCGCAGCAATATTGGTTCCAGCACGCTTGATGATTTCATGAATTGTCGCCGACTGGTAACCCTGTTCCGCAAACACTTCCAGAGCAGCATTTAACAATCGTTGTTTAGTATCTTTCGCCATATTGTTGGCTAGACTATCATTTAAAATTTATCTTTCAAATATATATTTGAAATATTTTGCATGTCATTTCAAAATCTGACGTTAACAAGTCAGTGTTGCAACGAGCGGGGAAAGTAAAATAATGACCTGAATGTCGGGTTTGTCTGTTTTGCTGATTACTGACAATGTCAGACACTCTGACTGTCATGCAACTAACTGAATCTGATATATTACTAATCAGATAACATGATTTTTGATTTGCCTGAGCAGGACAACACATGGCCCAGATCAGCCAACACATCCTCACTGCTGAAGACTATTTGCAAAACGAGCTAACCGCCGAATTCAAAAACGAATTCATTGCTGGTGAAGTCTGGGCGATGCTTGGAGCCAGTGATCAT
>JAHZJL010000250.1 GCA_022600935.1 Gammaproteobacteria bacterium | reverse complement strand
GATCTCCACTTGTTTCGCTCTGACCCCGATCTTAAACCACCCAATCTCTTTAATATAGAGTTCACACATACAGCGAGTTTTGCTTTGATGCTCGGTTGTTTTGCGATAACGACAGTCACGGCAAAACCGCTTCCAGACGTTGGAGACGACAGAGACACAATTCCTCAAGCTGGTGATCCGTCGATACATACCGGGCCACAGTTCGGTGATTTACCAAAAGATCTGGAGGAAGCGAATCACGGCGCATTTGAGGGAGGTGATACAGAGTCAGTTAAAGATACTGAGAAAAACAACGTGTTGCAAGCTGATCAGCAACGCGATGACGGTATTTTTAATATCCCGACTAACGGCGCGCCCAGTCCGTTATTTGGCGCTCAACCGTTTACCCAGAAAATGCTGCGCTTTGAAGAATTTGGCCCGCAAGAGGTCAAGTTCCGCAGCAAGCCCCCGCAAAATTACGTGTCCCTCCCGGCTCCGCAGGATGTTCAAAGTGTTCCTGATTCGGGCGCACTGGAGAATTTTCTGTCGCAATCGATGTGGCCAATGCCAACCAAGCTGGCCAATGATCGCGATACCAATCCCTGGGAACCTTTGATCGAGTCGTACCTGGGACGCAATCTGGACCATCCACCGGCAGAAGGACGTCCACCGGGAATCGGCTGGTCGCATCAGCGCTGGGATGAATTCAAGCCTGAAGTGTATTTCCAGACTGCGCAATCCGGAGCACGCATGAACGGCGGGTTTCGTGATCGATTGCAAGGCCATCGTTACAAAATGGGGGAATTCAAGAAAGGTGGTCTGTACCATAACACCGCTGGAGCGCCTGAATTCAGAGGAACAACTGAAGGCATCAAAGTAAGATTCCATCCCAATATGCCGATTCAGGATTCGAATTCGCTATGGACTTTCGATGGCACGTTCCCACCGAAACTGCTCAATGTCCGTTATGGAGAGCCTGTGTTGATGCGTCATTATAATGCCTTGCCGATTGATGTTTCTGCCAATAACGGTTTCGGAATACATACCATTACCACGCACGAGCATAACGGCCATAATCCGGCGGAAAGTGATGGCTATGCAAACAGTTACTTCTATCCGGGTCAATATTACGATTATCGTTGGCCGATGACGCTTGCTGGAACTGATTCAATCAATGTTGATGCCAGTGATCCCAGAGCTGCAATGCCGACCGGCAGAGGTAATGCAGAACGCATTCCCGGTGACTGGCGGGAAACCATGAGTACACACTGGTTTCATGATCACATGCTGGATTTCACCGCGCAGAATGTCTACAAAGGCAATGCTGCAATGATGAATTACTACAGCGCGATTGATCGTGGTAACGAGAAAGTGGACGATGGTGTCAACCTGAAGCTTCCAAGTGGTGACGCTTTGAGCTGGGGCAACCGTGATTATGATGTCAATCTGGTTCTGGCCGAGAAAGCCTGGGACCGCCAAGGACAGCTGTGGTTTAACCCGTTTAATCTCAACGGCTTTATCGGCGATATGATGACGGTTAACTGGTTGTACAAACCGTATTTTGATGTGCGTGCGCGCCGCTACCGTTTCAGATTGCTGAATGGTTCTGTGTCGCGTTATTTCAAGGTCGGACTGATGGATCAGAATGGTAATCCGGTTCCGTTTCATATGATTGCCAATGACGGCAATATCATGGAACACACGGTCTATTTTCCAAATGGTGAGTTACCCACCCAGGGGATTGCCGAACGTTATGACATCATTATTGATTTCAGCAGGTTCAAACCCGGCGACAAGCTGTATATGGTGAATCTGCTGCAACACAAGGATGGGCAGGCCACTGACAAGCCGGTTTCGATGGCGAGTATTGCCAATGGCAGCTACAATCCAACCACCATCGATGATGACAATGACGGTCAGGCGGATCGCTGGATTAACGGTGACCCGGTTGTCGGTAAATTCATGGAATTCCGTGTTCATGAGTACAAGGGTAAAGACCACAGTATGGATCCGGCCCAATATGTCGCTGGCAAAAAATCCATGATTCCGTTGCGGCGTCCAACCGAAACCGAACTGGCTAACGCCTTGCACCGTAGTTTCGAGTTTGAAAAACGTCCAACAGATGACAAGCCGTGGGCGATCAAAACCGATGACGGACCAGCGCTAGACATGGATCCACGTCGCTTGTCGGCTGCGCCAACCCGCGACAGTGATGGACTTGAAGTGTGGCGCTTGATTAACAGCGGCACCTGGAGTCATCCAATTCATATCCACTTTGAAGAAGGCATTATTCTCAGACGCGATGGCAAGGAGCCGCCGGAATGGGAAAAATGGGCGCGTAAAGACGTATACCGTATCGGTCCGCAGAAAGACAGCGGTGATGTAGTGGAACTGGCGCTGCGCTTCCGCGAGTTTGCCGGAACCTTTATGGAGCATTGTCACAACACTCAGCATGAAGATCACGCCATGTTGTTGCGCTGGGATATCGAACATCCAGGGCAAACCCTGATGATGCCGACTCCGATACCTACCTGGGATGGCGTCAGTTATGTCGATACTGTGGCACTACCGACAGCCAGAACCGGTGATGCAGTGGGTGAATTCGGACCCGAACTCGATCCACTGAAAATCTGGGTCAAGGACGTCGTGGTTGGTGAGCTGGACAACATTCGTGATAATCCGCTGGGTGATGCCTTGAGCGAACCGGAGCCGGATAACGAACGCGGAACAGCAACCTTCCCGCTCAAAAAAGGCGTTAATATTGATGCCGACGGCAACAGGCGCGAAGTATGGTTCTTCGTTCACGATGTCAGTGATGAAGAACTGGCTGACGAACTTGGACTGGCCTGGGCAGGCGGTTTGTTAAAAGCACCGGTTGAGTCATTGGCCGAAGCCAGTGTATCAGAATCCGGAGAATGGACGTTCTTCGGAGATCTACCCAATCCTGTGCATGCGATCCTGAACAATCCTCCTAACACACCGCCCGTTGATGACAATAACACTTACTCACCTTTGCGTCGAGTCAATTACGGTGGCAAAGATGTCATCTTTAACGCCATTTTTATGAAGTGGGGTGATGAGACCTGGGAGCAGAACAGAACCGATAAAAGCTGTCTCAGCTTTCCGGATCTGCCTGCCAACAGCAAGTGTTTCTATAACGGCAAGGAATGGGGTGATTTCAATGCCTCCGGCCATGTTGTGGAAATGGATACTGACGGAGCAAATCCGTTTGTAACACTCAAACTGCACAAGTCATGGACCGAGCAAGGTGATTATCTGCCGTACTATATCGTGGTCGATACCTATCCGTTCGGACCGTCACGTGCCATGGGTGTGCCGTATGTGCCCAAGCACAAACATCTGGCTGGTGCAGCTGTGCCGCTGATTCAATTCCTGCCACCTCAACCGTTCCGAGACAGTTACCCGAGAACACCGGTAGACGGTAACGGTATCTTCGGTGGTGGACCATTTGGCAGTCAGGTTGGTATTCCGTCATATTTCATGCCGGAAGACGACTACAGCCCGATGTGGCATATCGGATTTGCCCACTGGCTGACACCAGCGACCGACAGTGTTGGCGTTGTCAAAGGTCTCAAGCAGTTGAAAGAGTTACGTGCTGAAGGTGTACTCGAAGTCATTGAGTGGCCACCAGCGGTAGCGGCGCCGAATATCGGCAACAACACCTATGACTTTGACAACCTCAATTCGCCACACGTGGTCAATTGTCCAACGCCGATTACAATCGACGCGGCAATTCACCGGGTACGCGGGTTGTTGAAAAACGCTCAGGGAGCAGGCAGCTGATCCACTAACGTCAGGTCATAACTCGCTGGTACCGCGAGTACCCGGATTATTAACGATTCAAGTTTGAATCCGGTTGCGGTATCAGCGTCAAAACCTGGTTATTCGGATCTGATGACAGCTGTTTAACAACGTTGTCTTATACCGTGTGCTGCCGGTGATGACTACCGGTAGCACACGCTTGTTTCTACACTTTTTCCACACGGATTATTACCATGCGTCAACTACTCTGGGTGGCGACCATCGCCATTTGGCTGTTGGGAGAAACTTGCCTTGCCAAATCATCAACCCCCTGGGGAAAAAACTATTTTCCCAATGTAACATTAACAAGTCACGACGGTAAAACCCTGCGATTTTTTGATGATGTCATCAAAGATAAAATCGTCGCTATCAATTTCATTTACACCCATTGCGCCGAATCATGTCCTCTGGAAACCGCACAACTGGTTCAGGTGCAGAAAATTCTGGGAGAGCGGCTGGGCAAAGATGTGTTTTTTTATTCGATCTCAATCGATCCTGAGCAGGATTCTCCTCAGGTTCTTGCCGACTACAGAAAAAAATTTCGCGCCAACTGGACATTTTTAACCGGCAATGAAGCGGATATTGTTTTGATTCGTAAAAAACTTGGATTATATATCCCGGAAATCCAGGACGGCTCCAACAATCACAATGTCAATTTGATTATCGGCAACCAGGCCACCGGGCGCTGGATGAAACGCTCACCGTTTGAAAATCCGCACATACTGGCTGATCAACTGGTCAACTGGCTGGGAAACTGGAAGCAAAAACCGGTGATAAATAACTATGCAACCGCCCCAGAGCTGCGCAATATTGGCGCTGGCGAGCAGTTATTTCGCACCCGTTGTGCATCCTGCCATAGCATTACCGGGCAACAGGTAGCAGGCAGTATTGGACCGGACTTATATGCCGTCACCGAATTACGCGACAAACAGTGGCTGTTGAACTGGTTGCAAGCGCCGGATCAAATGATCAAGCAGAATGATCCGATTGCCACAGCCTTATACGAGCAGTATAACCGTATTCTGATGCCGAATATGCGTTTGAGCCGACAGGAAACCGAGGAAGTGCTTAATTACATCGCCGATGAAACTCTGCGCATCAAACAAACAGCGAACCTTGCCAGAAAGTAAAATGGAAAATGTTTGCGAATACTTTCATTTGAATCAATAAAAAACGGCTTTGCAGCATACACTACAAAGCCGTTCTTATGACTGATAAAGTCAGTTAATCAGTTGTCGCAATCAGTTATCAAGATTCAACTTCAGCAACTGAGTTTCGCCGTTGGAGTCATCAACGCCATCATTATCGTTAACAATAAACGCACCACCGTCTTCGTTAAACATCAAGCCTTCGATTTTTTCCAGTACCAAGCCGTCGGTTGCTTTTAAATCCGGGATCAGATCACGCAGTAATGTTTTGCTGACAACAGGAAAATCTGGCTCTTGATCGGCTGCCGGGTCAGGCAAAGGAGTCAAACCGCTCAGCGAGAAGCTATAGATGCGCTTGATGACTGCGTCAGGTCCAGCCTGGTTGTCACGCTCGATAACTGCAAATTCATCGTCACCAAGCACACTGATAGCTGATAGTCCGACCCAACCACCATTCGGTGATAGTGGGGCTTCCAGTGGATAGTAGTAAAACAGCCATTCGTCATTAGCGACATGGTATCGTCCAATGCGCACATGACCAGACTTGTCGTTGTTCCATTCACGCTGAAAAGCAACGTACAATACTTCGTCAGTGCCGGAACCGACACTGACAACACCTTCAAAACCAAAGCGAATCATGCGCTCCTGTACAGAATCCGGCAAGGTCACGACTTTTTCGATATCGCCTTTGCTATTGACTTTTAACAGTAAATTGGCAAATTTCACAGGCGCATCGTCACCTTCCGAAGCAATCCAGAATCCGCCGTCTTCTCGGGTGGAGATACCTTCGCCATCAAGATTGACCGTGTTATCCAGATTGACTAAAAACGGTTCGACAGCGGCTAGTAAGCCCAGGTTATCGTGAAGTACAATTGCGCGTTTGATTTTAGCCGGCACCCGTTTGGTATTCAGTTTATAAATCCGGGTTTGCTGATAAAAACTGTCGTGGATAGTATAAGCAACCTTGTCAGACTTTTTATCCATCGCCAGGTCGGATAATGCCCCCCAGGCAATCGGCAATCCTCCGGCTTTATTATCTGCGACAATAGTCGGATAATCCGCATGGCGACCTTGACGTTGATAGATATTCAAAACACTGCGGATTTTATCACCACGGTCATCCACTTCACTTGCAGCTATAAACAAATTACGCTGCGGAATCGCCAATAACCCTTCAGGTCCAACCCCAGCAGGCAGGGTTTGCAGATAATTCAACGATTGGCCATTGACTTTATAGACAAAAATCAGGCTGGAACGCTCTGAACCAGCGAATAGCAAGTCATCATTTCCATAGCGGCCGAATTCGACATTTTCCGGCTCGTTACCCTTGTTGCCAGATCGTTTGTCAGGATAATGACCCAGGCGGATAGCTAGTTCATCGAGAGCATTACCTGAAGTGTATTTCACTTTTCCGTCTTTATCGAATAAGGTAATGCCACGGCTACCACCATTCAAATCGCCCTCATCGGCAGTCATGAAAAAGCGTTCTGATAGCCAGGTTACGCCATCAGGCTCACGTGGAACATCGAACAATGACGAGTTTTGAGTAATCAGCGACGGTTTTTCCTCTTCAGTATCGATATTACGCAAATCGACTGTACCGGCGCTGAAGTGATTCTCGATACTGCCATCGACCAGATTGACCAGAATCAGATGGTTGTTCTCCTGTAAGGTAACAATGGCGATATTGTCTTTGTTAATATCGGCATATTCAGGCTCCGGATCATCGGCAACCAGCTCGGCCAAACCATCGAGAATAACTGATCGTGTTGTCCATTCACTTGGGGCTCCAATCAGATCGACAATAATCAGGAAACCGCCAGGCGCTTGCGGTGGCTCGCCATCGCCTAAATCTTCATCACGCTCATTTTCAATGACAATCGCAGCATATTGCTGGTCAGGACTGACAGTGATGGAATCTGGTTGACCATTAAACGGGATTGTGTGAACGATAGATCGGGTTGCAATATCGACAATCACCAGTTGACCACTGGTGTTGACAAAATCTGCAGACGTATTCACAACAACCAGCGCATAGTCATTGGCAACTGCAACAGATGTCGGTTCTCCGGGTAATGCTGTAGCGCCGAGTGGTTGTGGGTTGGCAGGATTGCTGATATCGACAAATCCGGCATTTTCAGTTTCGCTGTCAGTGTAGATCAGGGTGTTGCCATTTTCACTTGCAGCGACAATTTCAGCCACTGTTTCAGCATTGATATCAGTATTGTTGAAAACCGGGAATACGGCAACCCGGTTAAATAAATCAATTGAACGGTTGCTCTTGAACAGATTGGCTTGAATAGGGTTAATATTGCAGACAAATAGCAGGCTCAATGTACTGGCTATTAAGTTTAATTTTGTTTTGGACGTTATCGTTGTCATTATACTCCTCTTGTTTCATCGTGAAATCAGGGAATAATGGTATCGGGCATTTATTAAACAAAAGTGACGCTCGTATTAAGAAAATGTGACAAATGCCTGCCTCATCGACATAACAACTGCGACGCCAGTTATTGAACATCCAAAATTTTTGACCTGATTGTGGACTCAATCAGGTCAGAAAAAGATTAACTGGTGAATTATTCGAATGATTTGATATTGAACCCGGGAAAGGTATTCATTCTGAAATAGCGGGTTCTATTTCAGATGCTTGATGTAAAAAGAGCTGATAGATAAACCGGTGTTTCAGGTTTGGTTTTAGAAACTGTCTGACCTTAACAATATGGTTAAACACAACACCCACAATTTTCTATATGAAAGCTGTGGGCGATGCGCGTATTAGCTTGTATATTTAACTTAATGTGAATAAGTGACTTTATTACTTACGTTTGTAAACAATCTCCATCATTTTCATTTCTTCCTGGCCTTGATGAGCACCATACATATCAAATGTCTGAGTGTTGTCATCGACAATGGTCCAGACTGATCGGTGAGTCATCTTTCCGCCACCTGGCTCGTCATGCTCACCAGACATGGTGATTGTTTTACCATCCTCGCTGGCAGTTCCTTCCATAATGAAAACACTGGTTCCCATGGTATCAATCCACACCGATACATATTTCTGTCGCAAATTATCAAAACCATCGATGGCAATTCCTGTAAACGGTTGTCCCATCATGACGCCACTGAATTCCTGTTGTAAAAATCGTCCGCCCAGCAAGCTTTTAAACACAGCGGTGCCTGTTGTTTCCTCAGCAGGTTGTCCGGGTTGCATCCATGCTTTTGTTTTGGTTGTCCATTCTCCTGCCAGTTTAGCGAATTGTTTGTGCGGCGCGCCAGGTGTGGCTAACCTGGCGTATTCGGCCATCATGGCTTGGTGATCAGTATGAGCTGGAGCGGTGTTCTCTTTTGCGTTCAATACCAGAGGCACTGAAATCAGTGGAACTAATAAACACCAGATGATTTTTTTATGCATAATAACCTCCTGTAGGTTTGGGTTGCATATTGTTGACTTGCCTAAGAACCTGTTCAAGATCCCGCTGAATAGCGCATCTCCAGGTTAAAACTGGAATCTAAATGCCTGGAAGCTGTCTGGTTAACAAAGATATCCGCTGCAAAACCCTTGAAATCGGTATGTTGTTTCGCTACTTCTCGTTAAACAGCACAATTATTCGCCTCGAAGCATCAATAACATCCCATCGATTCAAGAACTTTTCGCTTGGACATTTTTTGTCCAGACAGCTTCTTGCAAAATAATGCAGTAATCCGGGATTATCGAAAACAGGTATTCCGTTTTTAAATCGGTTTGATCTGGTTTTAGTAAGGTTGTTATCGTTATTCTGCTAAGAATCAATTTGAACCGTTGACAAATACGCGATGAGATTGTATCCGTAAGTTCATTAAGACATTAATACTGGTTTAAAGTTCTGGCATCACTATCTGGCTACACTGATGACTTTAACAATGTAAACCATCCTTAAAAAAGTGATAATTGATCCCTGGCTTCTCTGTTATCCTTGCTTAACATTGTTTCAGCGAAATCAGAGATCATTTCGTCCAATTTTAATTCAACACTGTTTCACTCCAATGACAAGTGAGATCGCACATGAGTAATTCCGTGGAGCACTTTCCCTTATTAGTTGTCGGCCAACCCGGCAGTGATGGTGTGCTTGAACTGCATGCCCCCTATGACAACAGTTTGCTGGCCAGGTTTGATTCTGCCAATGAGAATGCCGTTGATCTTGCACTTGACAATGCGTATAACCTGTTTCAGGATCGAAACGCCTGGTTGCCAGTGTCTGAGCGAATCGAGATTCTGTTTCGGCTGATTGATTTAATGAAAAATCAGGCTGAAATCCTGGCCCTGGAGGCGTCTGCTGAGGGCGGTAAACCGTTAATTGACTCAAGAGTGGAAGTGACGCGCGCGATTGATGGCGTGCAAGTCTGCATTGAGACTTTACGCACCAGATCCGGTGAAATGATTCCGATGGGCGTCAATGCGGCCTCAAGACACAGGATTGCCTATACCACGCATGAGCCGATAGGTGTTGTGGTTGCGGTCAGTGCATTCAATCATCCGTTAAATTTAATCGTACATCAGGTAGCGCCAGCGGTTGCCACTGGGTGTCCGGTCATTGTTAAACCGGCTCAGAATACGCCGCGTTCATGTATGCGTTTTGTCAGCATGTTGCATGCAGCCGGGTTGCCGCCAGCCTGGTGTCAAGCCCTTGTGATTAAAGACCAGATG
>JAHZJL010000249.1 GCA_022600935.1 Gammaproteobacteria bacterium | reverse complement strand
TTAGGCAAATTTCATTAGTTCTTCCCGATTGAGAAATACTGGAGTAATAGTTATTCAGTCAAGCGACAAAATATTCAATAAGCCTAAAACACCCTTCTAGGGTGAAATCAAAACCACGTTCTTAGAACGTGGATTTTTACTTATTGATGACTAATGCAGATGTAATGTCTGGTTGTTGCTGAGCGTAGTGTGCTGTATCTGGTTGAACGCAGTCGATTTGGTTCAGTTGGCTGTTTTATTGTGAGTGCGTTGCTATACTTTAAAAACAGGGTTTGATGAACGGGTAGAGCTGATTCAATGTTACGTTTTTTTATCATTTTCATGATTATTCAGAGTGTTTTGTTCGCTCTGGAAATGTTGCACCCCATACGGGTTTTGTTTGTAATCCCGTTTACTGAAATGATTGCGCATGTTAGCTCCTGGATTGTGCAGTTATTCGATCCTGATGTAATTTCGCAAGGGATTATCCTGCAGGATAAAACATCAGGTTTTGCAGTTTCAATTGAATCGGGATGCAATGGAGTTGAAGCTGCATTGGTTCTAATCGCAGCAATTCTGGCCTATCCAGCACCCTGGAAACATAAATTGATTGGATTGATTGCCGGATTGCTTGCGATCCAGTTGCTCAATCTGGTGCGCATTATCAGTCTGTTTTACCTTGGGCAATGGAATCAACAAGCGTTTGAATGGGCGCATTTATATGTGTGGCAAGGTTTGATTATGCTGGATGCCTTGATCGTGTTTTTGATCTGGCTGAGGACTATACCGGTGCAGCCGGATTCAGGTGATTCCAGTGCTTTTGAAACGGCTTAATTATTCCCCTTTGACCACGTTTGTCGTCAAGGTGTTGTTGTTTTTGCCAATGTGTCTGGCGGTTTGGTATTGGCTGATCGTGCCATTGACAGCGCCTTTGGCCTGGGTGTGTGACTGGATTTTGTCATTAACTTGGGGGCGAGTGATTGATGCTGTCACGCTGGTTAACCATCAGCTGGAAATCAGTACATTGTTGGCTCCGCCTGGGCTGTCACAAGGTCAGCTGGCTTCACTGGCCTTCGATATCAATCCGCTGCTGTATTCCTACAGCTTTCCCTTTGCGGTTGCATTGATTTTATCTACGCCATCGAACTGGATAAAGACACTTGCATCCATCCTGATTGCTTATATTGCATTGCTTTTGGTGCAAAGTTGGGGTGTGTGTTTTCATGTGGCCAAGACATTGATGTATCAGAGTGGGCCAGAAATTCATGCGCTACTCAATGTGCAGCCCGTTACATATGTGCTGGTTGGTCTTGCTTATCAATTTGGTTATCTGATTTTGCCCAGTCTCAGTCCGTTGATAGTCTGGGGAGTGTTATTCAAACAGTTTGTGTATGACATTGCACCGCAATTGTTAATCACAGAGCAACGTCATCGCTAATGAAAAATTTGAAATATTCACTTGAAGCAGCAAGAGAATGACTGATTAAGAGCTAAGAACGATTTCCTCAAGATCATTGAATTCCAGCTGTGATCCCAGGACCTCCGATTCCAGTCTGGAATATGCATCTTTGATTGCGCCATGCGCTTTTGTTGTCCGCTGGATTTGCTCTGAAGTTTTGCTTTCAGTTTCGATGATTGTTTTAGCGGCATCGATTTTCTTTTTCAAGGACGCTTTGTCAAACGGTTTGTAAAGAAAGTTATCAGCAAGCCCTGAATCACCAAAAAATGCTTTTTTATCCTGTGATTTATTTAGCAAAGCGATGATATAAGTAAAACTCTTGAATTGAGTCTTGCACATGTTTTTGCACAATTGCTCGTCATCATTTTCAGATGTATTCCAATCCTTGATGATCAATTGGATATTCTGTTTGCATAACAATTGTAAAGCCTGAAAGTCATCATCGGCAACTAATGGTTGAAAGCCCCAGTCCTTAAGGGTGGCAGATAGGGCTTCGGTGAGTTTTTCCGGGGTGTTAACAAGTAATATCTTCATTCTCATTCCTGTCTGATTATGTTTTTAATGTTTGTATTGCATATTGCAAATGGCGGACCAAAATAAACACCAGAACAGATTGAAAATGGCTGCCAATTGATTGACTGAATCAATACAAATTAAAAAATAATATAATTATATGATGAAAAAAGAGTTGTCATGCAAGCAGGGGTATGTCTCTAAGTTAATGAAATATATAAATATTGATTTGTTCAATGTGGTTACAGAGAGTTAAAAAACTGGATATCAATGTTCACTTCTATTTTTCTAAACATCGATTGTTTGTACACGATGAGTGCCGTTGATTTTTGAGAACTGTTTATCAGAATACATTCTGAACTTAGCTGATGTGCAGGAAAAATGACAATCCCAACACCACTGAATTTAAGATTATTGACATTTTGTGACAAATTTTGTCGCTGACAACCGATATTTATTTTCTGAAAACGTGGTTGATTAAAGTCTCGTTTTTGTTGATTGGGCTAGAATTGTTGTTGAATGGCAATAGAATTGCGGATATAATTATGGGTTGTTTAGAGCCTGTTGTCGGTGCCCGTAAATGTATCCAGTCCTGTTGATTTTGTCCATCTTGATACTGGATTGAATGCGGAGCGCATTGCAAGGATTCGTAAATTGCAATACAGGTACCGGAGAGCAGAGAGCATCTGGTGAGTTATTCCCCTTATATAGCCAAGATCAGACATGTGCTCTTGTTACAGGTTTCGGTAGCCTTATTATTTCCTGTTGTCTGGTTGATGGCGGGCCGTATTCTGGATGCCAAATCTGCCCTGATAGGAGGGGTGGTAGCTGTATTGCCGAATCTGATATTTGCAGTCAAGCTGATTCGGTCTATTGGACAGCCACACAAACAGATTGAAAAAACACTGTATTGGGGCGAATTTCTAAAACTGGTCACTACCGGGTTGTTGTTTGGCCTGGTGATTCTGTATATTGAAATTTCATTTTTGCCATTACTGCTGGGTTTTGCCGCAGTATTGTCGGTTTTTTGGTTTTCGTTGTTAACATAGAAATAGCATTGTAAATGGCCAGTCAAGCACACGATGCCGGGGGAGCAACCGGTTACATTGTTCACCATCTGACGCCACTTTCCACAGGGGAGGGCTTTTGGACACTGCATCTGGATACATTGTTCTTTTCAGTGATCCTGGGCGGTTTATTTCTTTTGGTGTTTAAAAAAGCAGCGGATCAGGCAACATCAGGTGTGCCTGGTAAATTTCAGAATTGTATTGAAATGATCGTCGAGTTTGTCGACACCCAGGTCAAAGACAGCTTTCATGGGACCAGCAAGCTTATAGCACCATTGGCGTTGACCATTTTTATCTGGGTGTTTTTCATGAACGCCATGGATCTGATTCCGGTAGATTTGCTGCCAATGGTCGGTTCGTTGATGGGCATGGAATATATGCGGGTTGTCCCCAGCACTGATTTAAATGCCACATTCGCTATGTCGCTGACTGTCTTCCTGCTGATTATTTTCTACAGTATTAAAATCAAAGGTGTGATTGGTTTCAGCAAGGAAATGCTGTTAACTCCGTTTGGTCCCTGGTTAATGCCGTTTAACCTGTTGTTAAAAGTCGTCGAGGAAGTCGCCAAGCCAATTTCATTAGGGTTGCGATTGTTCGGAAACCTGTACGCCGGCGAACTGATTTTTATTCTGATTGCTCTTCTGCCCTGGACGATACAACCATTGTTAAGTATTCCCTGGGCTTTATTCCATATCCTGATTATTACATTGCAAGCTTTTATTTTCATGGTATTGACAATTGTCTATCTGACAATGGCGCATGAAGACCATGGCTAGTTATTTTTTTAATTCTTATTGATATATTCTTGGAGGTAACATGGAAAACGCAGCGTTAATTGCTGATATTCAGGGGCTGACTGCGATTGCTGTCGGATTGATTCTGGGTATGGGTGCGTTGGGAACAGCGATTGGTTTTGGTTTGCTGGGTGGTAAGTTTCTGGAAGGCGCAGCAAGACAGCCGGAGCTAGTGCCAATGTTGCAGGTAAAAATGTTCATCGTTGCCGGTTTGCTGGATGCTGTGACTATGATCGGTGTTGGTCTCGCATTGTTTTTTACCTTTGCCAATCCGTTTGTTTCAGCCATTTCAGGCGGCTAAAGTCCCCGCAAGCAGTTTTAGAGTAAAGCGTAATTGACCTGAAGGAAGCAGAGTAATGAGTATAAATGCAACGCTCATCGGGCAGATGATTACCTTCGCGGTTTTGATCTGGTTTACGATGAACTATATCTGGCCGCCATTGATGAAGGCCCTGGAAGAGCGGGAAAAGAAAATTGCAGACGGACTCGCTGCAGCAGAGAAAGCCCGAGAGGAATTGGCTACCGCCGAGCAACAGGCTCAGGACGCTTACGCAGAAGCTAAAAAAGAAGCGGCTGAGATTATAGAAATGGCGCGTAAGCAATCCGCCGATATTGTTGCAGAGGCCAAGCAGACGGCGCAACGGGAAGCAGACAGAATTGCCCAGACTGCTCAGGCTGAAATTACTCGTGAAGTTGAACAGGCAACTGAAATATTGCGTGCCGATGTATCCAGGCTGGCAATCAGTGCTGCTCAAAAAATCCTGCGCCAGGAAATTGACGAAAGCAAACATCGCGAGATACTGAATGATGTCGCCAATCAACTTGGGTCTGCTTCGTGAGTACACAAATCACTCTTGCGCGGCCTTATGCAAAAGCCATTTTCAGACAAGCTAAACAAGCAGGCAAAGTTGATCTATGGTCTGAATGGTTGGCTTACCTTGAGTTGTTGATTGGTCATGCAGACATGCAGTCATTTATTCAGTCACCAAAGTACAGCAAACAAGAGGTGACCGATGTATTGACAGGTTTTCTCGATGGCCAGGTTGATTCTGAAGCAAAAAACCTGGTGGCTTTGCTGACAGACAATAAACGTCTGCAAATTATTCCTGATATTAAGCAGTTGTATGACCAGTTCAAAGCTGCTGAAGAAGGTTCTGTCAGTGTTCATGTCACGGTTCCCTATGCTCTGCAGGATCAGGAGCAGAAAGCTATCGAATCGGCTTTAAAAGCGGCTCTGGATAAATCTGTCGAACTGGAATCAGATATTGATCCATCCATTATCGGTGGTGTGATTATCAGAGCTGGCGATCAGGTGATCGATGGTTCGGTACTCGGAAATCTTAATCGACTTGAAAAAATACTCTAAACACAGAGTGAGAAAGAAATATGCAATTAAATCCAGCAGAAATTAGCGACATTATCAAACAGAAACTTGAAGGTTTCGATTATGGCGTTGAACAGAAAACGGAAGGTACAATTGTCAGTATTACAGATGGCATCGTACGTATATACGGTTTGTCTGAAGTCATGCAAGGTGAAATGCTGGAATTTCCAGGCAAAGTTTATGGCCTGGCGCTGAACCTGGAGCGTGATTCAGTTGGCGCCGTTGTACTTGGCCCATATGAGCATTTGTCAGAAGGCGATTCAGTTTTCTGTACAGGACGCATTCTTGAAGTACCTGTTGGTGAGGCATTGCTGGGTCGTGTTGTCGATGCGCTGGGAAATCCGCTGGACGGCAAACAGGCAATTGAAACAACCGATTCATCGCCAATTGAAAAAATTGCTCCTGGTGTCATTTCAAGACAATCAGTTGATCAACCGTTACAAACCGGATTGAAATCAATTGATTCCATGATTCCGGTCGGACGTGGACAGCGTGAATTGATTATTGGTGATCGACAAACCGGCAAAACTGCCATTGCCATTGACACCATACTTAATCAGAAAGGTACTGGTGTTAAATGTATTTATGTGGCAGTCGGTCAGAAGCAGTCTTCTGTATCTGCGATCGTACGCAGGCTGGAAGAAGCTGGTGCCATGGAATACACCACAATTGTTGCAGCGACAGCATCTGATCCTGCAGCATTGCAATATGTTGCACCATATGCCGGGTGTTCGATGGGAGAGTATTTCAGAGATCGTGGTGAGGATGCATTAATCATCTACGATGATTTAACCAAACAAGCCTGGGCTTACAGACAGATTTCATTGTTGCTGCGACGACCACCTGGCCGTGAAGCCTATCCCGGAGATATTTTTTACGTGCATTCAAGATTGCTGGAAAGAGCTGCCCGAATCAGCGCCGATGCAGTGGAAAAGCTCACCAACGGTAAAGTAAAAGGTAAAACCGGTTCATTGACTGCATTACCGATTATTGAGACACAAGGTGGTGACGTATCAGCATTTGTTCCGACTAATGTGATTTCGATTACTGACGGGCAGATTTTTCTGGAAACTGATTTGTTTAATGCCGGTATTCGACCGGCGGTCAATCCTGGATTGTCTGTTTCGCGTGTTGGTGGTGCAGCGCAGACTAAAGTGATTAAAAAGCTTGGCGGCGGTGTGCGTCTGGAACTTGCTCAGTTCAGAGAGCTCGCTGCATTTGCCCAGTTTGCATCTGATCTCGATGAAGGGACTCGTAAACAAATCGAGCGTGGTCAACGGATTACCGAATTATTGAAGCAACCGCAATATCAACCCCTGACTGTGGGTCAGATTGGTGTTGCTTTGTTTGCGGTATCCAATGGCTACCTGGATGGATTTGCAGCGAACAAGGCGCAGAGCTTCGAACAGGCCTTGTTGGCGTATATGAAAACTGAACACGGTGATTTGATGAGTTCCATCGATGAATCCGGTGATTATAATGATGACATTGCTGCTCAACTTAAAGTTGCATTGGATGATTTTATCGCCAAAGGAAGCTGGTAACCGGTAACACATTATGGCAGTCGGACAGGAAATCAGAACCAAAATCTCGAGTATCAAAAATACTCAGAAGATTACTAAAGCCATGGAAATGGTCGCCGCCAGCAAGATGCGTAAAACTCAGGATCGCATGCAGGCGTCACGCCCGTATTCAGAGAAAATGTGGCAGATCATTCAACATCTCTCACATGCCAATCCGGAATACAAGCATGAGTTTACAGTCCAAAAGGAAAACGTTGAGACCATCGGTGTCATCGTGATTACTTCAGACAGAGGATTGTGTGGCGGTCTGAACTCCAATTTGTTCAGAAAGCTGCTCAAGCAGATTCGTGTCTGGGAAGACGAGGGTAAGCAAGTCAAACTGGGTTTGGTCGGTCGCAAAGGCACTGCATATTTTGCAAGCATTGGTGGTGATTCGGTTGCCCAAGTAACCCAAATAGGTGATCAACCGGGATTGGCGGATATTATCGGTGTTATCAAAGTGATGCTGGATGCTTACCAGGACAACGGCGTTCAACAGGTCTATCTGGCTTACAATGATTTTGTCAATACCATGGTTCAGGATCCGACCGTCAAAAAATTATTGCCGATTGACGCAACTGAAGCCAACCAGGACTTGCAACATCATTGGGACTATATTTATGAACCTGATGCTAAAGAAGTGCTGGATCATTTACTGATTCGCTATGCCGAGTCGATAATCTATCAGGCTGTTTTGGAAAATAATGCCAGCGAACAAGCCGCGCGTATGGTAGCAATGAAAGCTGCCTCGGATAATGCTGGTAAGTTGATTGAAGAATTGCAACTTGTTTATAACAAGGCACGACAGGCTGCGATTACACAGGAAATTGCTGAAATTGTAGCCGGAGCAGCGGCTGTTCAATAGTCAGAATCAAGGAATTAATGAGAGGCAAACAGAACTATGAGTTCCGGTAAAATTGTTCAAATTATCAGTGCTGTCGTCGACGTCGAGTTTGAAGCTGGTCAAGTCCCCAAGACCTACGATGCATTAGTTGTCGAAGACCTGGATTTGATTTTGGAGGTTGAACAGCAATTGGGTGACGGCATTGTCAGAACAATTGCGATGGGTTCTTCAGACGGTCTCAGACGTGGCATGTCAGTTCGTAATACTGGTGAGCCGATTACAGTGCCGGTCGGCCAGGAAACACTGGGGCGGATTTTAAACGTACTGGGTGAACCGATCGACGAAAAAGGCGAGATCAACTCGACCCAAAAAACAGCAATTCACCGCAAGCCACCATCCTATACAGAACAGGCATCCTCACAAGAGCTTCTTGAAACAGGCATCAAGGTTATCGATCTGATCTGTCCGTTTGCAAAAGGCGGTAAAGTCGGACTGTTTGGCGGCGCCGGTGTTGGTAAAACAGTCAACATGATGGAGTTAATTCGTAATATCGCCATTGAACACAGCGGTTTATCTGTGTTTACCGGAGTCGGTGAACGTACCCGTGAAGGCAACGACTTCTATTACGAAATGAAGGAAAGTAACGTTCTCGATAAGGTAACGCTGGTTTACGGACAAATGAACGAGCCACCGGGTAACCGCTTGAGAGTGGCCTTGACCGGATTGACACAAGCCGAACATTTTCGCGATGAAGGCAAGGATGTCTTGTTGTTTATTGACAATATCTACCGTTACACACTTGCCGGTACTGAAGTTTCTGCTTTGCTGGGTCGAATGCCTTCGGCGGTGGGTTATCAGCCGACTCTGGCAGAAGAAATGGGTATTTTGCAAGAACGAATCACCACAACAAAAAATGGGTCAATCACTTCAATCCAGGCTGTTTATGTCCCAGCCGACGACTTGACAGATCCATCACCGGCAACAACCTTTGCCCATTTGGACGCAACAGTTGTACTGTCCAGGCAAATTGCAGAATTGGGTATTTACCCTGCGGTTGATCCATTGGATTCAACCAGTCGCCAGCTCGATCCGTTAATTATTGGTGAAGACCACTACAATACAACGCGTGCTGTTCAAGGCGTCTTGCAGCGTTACAAGGAACTACGCGACATTATTGCAATTCTGGGTATGGATGAATTGTCAGAAGAAGACAAGCTCACTGTATCAAGAGCCCGCAAAATTCAACGCTTCCTGTCACAACCATTCTTCGTGGCGGAAGTGTTTACCGGATCTCCAGGTAAATATGTTTCATTGAGCGATACCATTGCCGGATTCAAGGGAATCGTCGAAGGTCAGTATGATGACATTCCTGAACAGGCATTCTATATGGTGGGTACAATTGATGAAGCCCTGGAAAAAGCAAGCACAATGGCTGCTTGATTGAAAGGATAAGCAACTATGGCTGCGACAATTAAAGTCGATATCGTCAGTGCCGAAAAGTCACTGTATTCGGGAGAAGCAGAGATGCTGTTTGCGCCGGCAACAATGGGTGAAATTGGCATTGCGCCCAGACATACCCCTTTGATTACCAATCTGGTTGCAGGGGAATTGCGCATCAAACATATCGATGGGCCAGATGAGTCGATGTTTATTACCGGTGGAATACTGGAAGTTCAGCCACATCTGGTGACTGTCTTGTCAGACGTTGCCAAACGTGAACAGGAAATGGACGAAGTCGCTGCGCAGGAAGCCAAGGAAAGAGCTGAAAAAGCGATGCAGGATTCTTCAGACAAGATCGATTATGCCAGAGCACAAGCTGAATTTATCAGAGCTATTGCTGAGTTGCGCACGATCGAGAAATTAAAAAACCGTAAACAGCATTAATCACATCATCCAATAGCTGTTTAGAAAATGTCTATGAGAATTCTTCAGTTATTCTGACAGTTTTTACATACTGGTTAATAATTAACAATCATGCCTGGTTAGACCCGTTATTCGTGTTTAATCAGGCATTTTTATTTTCAAATGAATGTTTTTTAATTGGCCTGTTTTCATTTCTGTTAATACAATTTAAATTCAACTTGTTATTCTATAGTTAGAAGTGTTTTGACCCTCAGTTTCTCATTGAGAGTAAATCAATAGAATTAAAACTATTTTGGGTAATCAAGAGTCTAACTCTGGATTTAAACTCTAGAAGAATGTACGTCTTCACTGTTAATACAATCCTGTACAACCTTATAACCTCTGTGTCTGCTATTCAAAGTCTGTCTTTAAGGCACTGAAAATAATAAACAAATTGATCGAATCGGGAAAACTGAATGAGTATAAAAGCAGTTATATTAGCCGCGGGTAAAGGAACCCGGATGCGTTCATCGAAACCAAAAGTATTGCATGAAATTGGAGGAATACCTCTGCTGCAACATGTGTTGAACACTGTCAAACAGATGGATGATGCCGAAGCACTGGTTATCTATGGACATGGCGGAGATCAAGTCATCGAAACTATTGATCATGATGGGGAATGGGTTGAACAACGGGAACAACGCGGGACGGGGCATGCTGTGCAGCAAGCATTACCGTTTGTTGATACTGACGATACGGTATTGATCCTGTATGGTGATGTTCCACTGATTCAGCAGGAAACATTGAATAAGGTACTTCACCACGGGAAAAATAATGAAGTTGGACTGTTAATCTTCAATATGGACGATCCGACAGGTTATGGTCGGGTGATTTGTGATCACAATGGAAATGTACAAAAGATCGTTGAA
The DNA here is from genome assembly GCA_022600935.1 of Gammaproteobacteria bacterium. Lineage (GTDB taxonomy): Bacteria > Pseudomonadota > Gammaproteobacteria > Methylococcales > DRLZ01 > DRLZ01. Next base: position 8,854 of record JAHZJL010000249.1, on the reverse strand, counting down.
CAAAAAGACGCAACTGATCATGAATTGCAATGCCAGTCAATCAATTCCGGCATCATGTCTGTTCCTGGGGGTAAACTTCATCAGTGGCTGACTGATCTCAAACCCAATAATGTTCAAGGTGAATACTACTTGACCGATATTATCCACATGGCTGTTAAAGATGGTGTCAAAGTCAATACAGAGTCAGTTATGGATGAAGCAGAGATCACAGGTGTCAATGACAAGATGCAATTAGCGCAACTTGAAAGAGCATACCAGCAGCGTTGTGCAGAACAGCTAATGCAGCAAGGTGTTACTTTGCTTGACCCACAACGTTTTGATTTAAGAGGGTGCATTACAGACCTGGGTCAGGATGTCTGTATCGATGTGAATGTAATCCTTGAAGGAAAGGTTTTAATTGGTCAGCATGTACGGATTGGAGCGAATTGCATCATTAAAAACAGTACGATAGGCGATCATGTTGAAATTCTGCCCAATTCTGTGATTGAAGATGCTGAAGTTGGAGCAAATTGTGTCATTGGCCCATTTGCACGTTTGCGTCCGGGAACAGTGCTTGGCGAGAAAGTCAAAATTGGTAATTTTGTAGAAACCAAAAACGTCAACATTAATGCCGCATCAAAAGTCAATCATCTCAGTTATATCGGAGACGCTACCATTGGTGCCAACGTAAATGTTGGGGCCGGTACCATAACCTGTAATTATGATGGGGCCAATAAACATCATACAACGATAAAAGATGGAGCATTTATCGGATCAGATACCCAATTGGTTGCGCCGGTTGTGGTTGGTGAGAATGCCACGATTGCAGCAGGATCAACCATAACCAGAGATGCACCGGATGCGCAATTGACACTGAGCCGGGTACATCAATTTTCCAAAGATAACTGGAAGCGGCCTAAAAAGAAAAGTTAGTTCAGAATGATCATTGATAGTAGGTGCGATTTGACCCCGACATTAAAGCCATCAGTTATCAAATACAAACCGCAGATTGAGTATTTGACTGAGGAAAACTGTTATATCAATGAACTCTCAAACAACGATACTGATGAATCTGCATCGATTGCAAGAGCCAGGGTCGAGCCAGGTATCACAACGCGCTGGCATCGGCTAAGCGGCGTCACAGAACGGTATGTGATACTCTCAGGAGAAGGAATTGTCGAAGTTGATGATATGTCTCCAACGCACGTCAAATCAAATGATGTTGTGATTATTCCACAAAATTACCGACAACGTATTCGCAACACTGGCAATCAGGATTTGGTTTTTCTTGCAGTCTGTACGCCACGGTTTACTGAAAGTTGTTACGAGGATGTTGAATCAGTAATGGAGTAATTCAGTCACTGGGTTTATCGGCATAGAATTCGTAGGGTTAGTTCTGATTAACAATGACGACATCAAAAAAATCCACATCAAATGTGATATCCGCTTTTTTAAATCGAATTTTTAACAGATCAACCATTCTGGTTGAGGCGGGTATTTCATCATAGGTTATTGAACCAGTCACCGGGATATCTTCAGTCAGCGTTTCATCAGAAGCGAATATTCCAGAACCGAAACTGGTGCTTTTAACACGATAAGTCACGCCGTCATCTGTTATTCCGCCTCCGTTAAACAGTCGTGCCTGGGTGTTACCGTTTAAGCTGGTGACAGAAAACTCGCAAGTCAGCCGATTGTTGTCAAGCAAACAGGTTCCAGGTTCAAATTTCAAATCATTGAGTTCAACAGCTGAATTGTTGAATGGTGTTGTCGGCGTTGTACAAGGCAATCCGGGAATGCTGGTCAGACGATTCAGCTGAATCGTCCCGCTGCCCAGCTCGGAATTAGCCTGGTATTTCATATCAGCCGTATCGCACGATGAAAATGTTAGCGACAGCGTACCGAACGTCTTGTTACTCACCAGTTTACTATCGTGATTGATACCAAATTGTCCGCCTTCATACTGCAATAATTCCATCTCGGCGGTTTCATTGTCTTTGTCATATTGCCCCAATCCAGAAAACCAGTGAGGTTGTCCATTCAAGTAGGTATACCAGTAAACCAGAATGCGTTGCTCGGATAACACTTCAATATTGATGCCTTGACCGGGATTATTTTGATCAAACCATGACCCGGACAGGCTCTCGTCAATATTGATTGCAAATACATTAAAGCTGATTAGAAACAGAAAGACAGCTCGTAAATCCATAACAGGTTCCTTTCACAGTTAAGCTGATTTGATGAAACTGGGTAATGTGAAATTAAGTATAGTCAACATTTCATCCAGGCCTGTATTTCCCTGAAAGTGATGGGCTGGTAAGTTTGAAGCAGTTAAAGTCAGACGTGGTTGGCATTTCTCAAGCTGGATTCGTCATAGTTATCCCGTTTTAGTGACTGGATCACTGTTTTGTAGCTGTAGCATCACTACAATTCACAGTAAAAATGAATCAGGACCAATGTCATGACAAAATTTTCAGCCGTATTATTAACAATCAGTTTGTTTGTGTTGAGTCATCAAACTGCAATTGCTAAACCCAAGCCAAAGGTCAAAGCGAATTCAGCTGAGCTGTCAATTTCGACCAACTCAGATAACAGTATTGCATTCAGCATCAGTCTTGATGCTGAAGAGTTTGAAGACGTTAATGCAGACTGGTGGTTATATGTCAACACTCCGGCAGGGTGGTTTTATTATGATGATGTGAACAGGGGCTGGATGTTTGCAGGCCCGGATAAAGACAGCATTTTGCCGACTTTCCAGGGGCAATTAACCAGTTTTGATTCGTTCGAAATTGATACAGTTTCGGGTTTACCTGCGGGTCGTTATGAATTGTTTTTTGCCGTGGATACGACAATGGATGGTGACCAGGCAGGAGATGAGGTCTTCCAGGACTCGATTTTTATCAACGTCAAGGAGGAGAAAAAAATCAATGTGACTGGTGGAGTGACAATACTGGATATCGAAGAAAACAATGGCCAATATGATCTGGTTATATCCGCACTGGATTCAATCAATCTGAAAAAAGCGGATATCACAGTGATTGAACGCTATGAAGATGGAGATGAGCAAACTGTACTGCGCAAAGCGAAAGTGAAAAAGGTCAATAACAATCCACCGTTAAGGTTGTCGTTGGTTCTTGATCGCAGTGGTAGCTTGAATAACAATGAAGAAAAGCTGATGGAAAACGGCGTTTTACAGATGTTGGGTTATCTGAAAAACGGTGATCAGGTCGAAGTCATCAATGCAGCGAGCAATTATTATGTTGATGCAAGCTTCAGAAGTTATAAAGCGACGCCTGTAGCAAACGCTATTAAATATCCATCGGTTACCAGTGGCTGGACGCGGATCAATGATGCAATCATCCGAGGTATTCGAGACGCAGATGCCCATTCGAAAAATTCCAGAGATCAAAAGGCTGTGCTTGTCATTACTGACGGAGAAGATAATCGTTCAAACAGCACCATCGATAGTGTTATTGGTGTTTCGCAGCAAACCAATACACCAGTATTTGTTGTTGGTCTTGCAGATGAAAGCGATCCGACAGATTTGAATCTGGAAGGGCTGTCAAATCTTGCGCGCCAGACCGGCGGACGATTTGTGGAAGTGTTTACTGCAGATTTTTTTAATTCGATTCTGGGAGGTCTGGCAAGCAGTTTAACGGCCCCATATGAAATTGCCTATCGTTCCAAAGAACGCTATGGGAAACGGACAATTATATTGAAAGTTGACGATGGTGTCGGGACCTATCTTTATGAGAAGGAATTCACGCCAATCTAATACCATGATCACCGAGTCGAGTGAAGAATCTGTCCGGTTAAACAGATATTTGCTGCCAAGCCTTTGAAGTCAGAATTTTTTCGCTTCGGAATGGGTTTACCAGTCAATCTTTAAAGGCTTAAGCCGCGTTAAACATATCAATTCTTTAACCAGGTATCCGTGTCAATCTGTTTTCATGGATACCTGGTTAGCTGTTCTCATCATACAAGTTCAATCCATGCTGATTTTGCTTTTGTTTCTTCGTTTTTCTTATCCAGATTCCAAATAGATACAAAGACCATCCTCTGATTGTCAGTTCCAGACACAACAGGATGCTGATCATTTGAATATCAATAGTATTCGATTGTGCCCACATGAGTGCGCCAAGTAGAAAACCGATGACACCTGATATGATGACGTGTCTGCTATAGGTAAAGCGAATTTTAATAGCGGAAATGATTCTGAACATACCTCTTGTCATTAAATAAAATGCAATCAGCAACGCGAGCATTGTGACATCTTTATGGAGTTCCGCCAGAATAATAATACTGAGCAGAATGTCGGTAATTGCCAGATTGGCATGAATTAAAAACGCTTCTTCACCGGAAGAAAGAAAGGCATCGAAGATAACAGTCAGACTGAGAATAATTAATAAAATTGCGGCGAGTGGCAGCCAGGCGGTATAGCTGTTCAAAATGCCGATGTCTGGGTTGAAGACAGATAAAAATGTAAAGATTGCCCCGATTATCATCATGAGCATACCGCGCAGGACAAACAACCCCCGAATGGATTTAACCCGTTCAGAATAATTAAAATGATCGTCTAGCATTACGATTGGATATTGTTTTCTGCATACAAACTGTGTTGAAGTCTGTTTGATACGAAAATGTGTAGATTAGAAAAAATTGTACTGTCTCAATTGCATTGATTTCAAGCAATCAAGTATCCGATTTGAGGTTTTTCAGCCACGGAATATGCTCACATGCAGATGTCTTGATGTGCGGAAAATTGTCCCAATTTCTCAATAATCGATGCATATCCCGAAACCAGGCGATGGTAAATGTGCGAAGCAGGCTATGTTGTCTGGTGGCATCCAGATCAAGCCAAACCCAGTGATCGTCATGCCACAGATAATTGGTCGCTTTTAAATCACCATGGGTGATTTTGTTTTGGTGCAGCACTTGCAAATCAGCAGACAATGCTTCCATACAGTGATCAATTTGTTCGGGTGACGCATGTGCCAACTCATTTCTGCCCGGGTTTCCCTGACGATAACGCATCACGAAATAACTTGTTTTTTTGATGGGGCCAAACCGGTACTCCATCATCGCAACCGGCCCGGCAGTATCAAGACCCAGTTCCTCTAATACATGTGCGTATACCCAGCAACGGTGCGCTCGACTCACCTTAACCGCAGTCAACATTGCATGCCAGTGATTGATAATGTTATAGCGCTTGATAACAAGCTGTGTATTGTTAATCGTGACTTTAGCCAGCGTTGTCTTGTCACCAGCTTTTATCAATTCTCCTGATTGTATGGCAACATCCGGGTCAGAAAAGAGCTGAGCAAATCCATCGGATAAATCGTCATGAACCGATTGTCGATGATATATCAGATGTCTGAACCAGTTTTTTTTGACAACAATATGCTCATTGGGTTTCGAGAGTTCAGAGCGTTGCATGATTTTAAGGTGGCTGTGATTGAAATGTATTGTTTGTCTATTTTTTTAACAGCAGGATAAAGTGGATAAGACGATTGTCAACTAAAAAATGTATCCATAAAGGTTAATCGAAAGCTCTGGTGTTTCTCCATTGTGTTTATCATACTGGTTTGATGTTGCGTACAGGCCAGCTTAAGCATGGATGGATGCATCGTATAATGCATTAAATTTCTCTTATTTTTTCCTTGCGAATTTCAGTGGTGAATAATAAGATAATATTCCATCTTCTGTTAGTCATCTGTTATGCATGATTTCCAGACACTGGATGGAATTATTGCGCACATTGTTGACGTGTTTGGAGTTGACCGGGTATTTATGCATGGGTCGGGTATAGGGTTTGAGCAGGCTGTGTGCGGTTGTGAATTCGGCGTCGAGCCAGGTGTCACGGTACTCGGCGTCAACGATGACCGGCATGCGGTGGTGGATATCGGCCAGAGTGTCGTTGGGGTCGGTGGTAATGATCGTGGCGCTGTCAAGCTGCTGTCCGTCTGGCGCGCACCAGCGATTCCAGAGTCCGGCGGTGTAAAACAGCGCTTCGTCGCTGACCTGGATGAAATACGGCTGCTTGCTGGTTTGATCCCATTCGTAAAAGCCCGCCATCGGAATCAGGCAGCGTTGTTGAATACAAGGCCAGAATACTTTGTTGCCGACCAGCTTGTCAGCACGGGCATTGAAAAATGGCGGAATCTTGAGATCTTTGGCCCAGTTCGGAATCAGCCCCCAGCGCGCTGTATACAGTTCCTGAGTGTGGTCTGCGCCACGCCGGATGATCGGAATCTCGGTGGTCGGGGCAACATTGAAATTGGTTGGAATATCATGTCCCAGCAGCACCACATTACCTTGCGTCAAACGGTCGTAAATGACATAACGGCCACACATTATTTGGAATCCTCATTATGCAATACAGTCACAATCATGCGTTGACTGTCTGGAAATGTCCAGACCCGTTACCGGCTTCACTGCAGATTAAGTTGTTCAGTTGTACCGTGGAAGCCGGGTTTCCCAGTCCTGCCGAAGATCATATCGACTGTACGCTTGATCTCAATGACTTGCTGATTGAGCATCCTGCGGCAACTTTTTTCGTGCGCGCAGCCGGTGATTCGATGCTGGAGGCTGGTATTCACCCCGGCGATGTGCTGGTGGTGGATCGTTCCAGGAGAGCGATACATGGCGATATTGTGATCGCACTGGTGAATGGCGAATACACAGTAAAACGCCTGGAAATGAAATATGGTGGAATTGTCCTGCGCCCGGAAAACAGTGCCTATGCACCGATTCGCTTGTCAGGACTGGATGAGTTGGTTGTATGGGGTGTGGTGACTGGTCTTGCGCGGCAATTTTGAATGATGTTCGCATTGCTCGACTGCAATAATTTTTATGTGTCTTGCGAGCGGGTTTTCGATCCGGCGCTGCTCAACCGGCCGACCCTGGTGCTCAGTAATAATGACGGTTGCGCCATCGCCCGCAGCAATGAAGCCAAAGCGCTGGGGATCAAGATGGGGACACCGGTTTATCAGCTCAAGCAGATGATCCGGCGTCATGATATTGCAGTGCGATCGGCCAATTTTACATTGTATGGTGATTTGTCCAGCCGGGTGATGACACTGATTACGGAGCGTTACCCGCAAATGGAAGTATATTCCATCGATGAAGCGTTTATCGATTGCAGCACTCTGCGCGCGCCGTTACGGCAGATGCAGGACTTGAAAACCTGGATAGAGCAGTGTACCGGAATCCCGGTCTGTATCGGAATCGGGACGACCAAAACCCTGGCCAAAGCAGCCAATCACGTCGCAAAAAAAAGCGCTGTTGGCGTGTATGAAGTGACTGCCGGTAATCGTCAGCAAACGCTGGTCGATATTGCTGTCAGCGACATCTGGGGTATCGGGCGTGGCTGGAGCAACCGCTTGCAGAGATTGGGGATTCATACTGCGCTGGATTTACAGCAAGCTGCGCTGCCACGGGTACGCAAGGCGTTTAATGTCGTACTGGCGCGGACTCAGCAGGAGTTGAACGGCATCAGTTGCCTGACTCTGGAAGAGGTCGAAGCCCGGCGCCAGCAGATTATCTGCAGCCGCTCGTTCGGCTCAACCTTGAGTGATCGACAGGAATTGGCCCAGGCGGTTGCCACCTTTACTCATCGCGCTGCCGAAAAATGCCGCAGCCGTGGCCTGGAAGCACTAAGCATCAGTGTTATGGTCAATACCAACCCGTATAGCAGCAGAGATCGCCAGTATCATCGTTCAGTCACCACCAAACTGGCATCGGCGACTGCCAGCACCCGCCGCCTCACGCATACTGCGCTGGCGCTGCTCGACGCTGTCTACCGGCCACGCTATGCGTATAAACGCGCCGGTGTCATCCTTTCCGGCCTGCAACCGCAAAGCCAGCATCAGCAGGACTTGTTTGAGTATCAGCAACACGGCGATCAACCGGATTTACTGATGCGCGTCATGGACCGCATCAACCGACGTTACGGACGCGATGTCATCAGCCCCGGCAGAGTCAAAGGGCAACGCAAGCAATGGACGATGCGTCAGGAATTGCTGTCACCAGCCTACACCACGGACTGGCGGGATTTGCTGGTTGTGCGATAAACGGACTTTAATTAAACTGGTCGTGTTGCGAATGAAAAAGAATCAACGAAAGCAGTTAAATGGCCTATTACAATCATATGGAATAATTATGATCTGTACGCTTTAACGAGCGTTGTGACTCGAATTTGGAAGGTCTGGCATTGTGTCTGGTGTGTTCAAAAGGAACAGGCGTCCAGGCGGGTTTCGCAGCAGAGTTGACATTGTTTTTTAAATTGGCGTGATTGACTGCTGCGAGTTCATTTCTTTTGCGCGGCCAAAAGAAACGAACCAAAGAAAAGGCCGCCCCATCAGCCGCCCTGCGGGTGCGTTGCGCTCCTCGGCACTCAGCGGGGTCTTGCGAACTCGCTGCGCTCAAACAGCGCAAGCCCTGATCCGCTGCCTGCCTGCGGTGCTCACCGACTTCAAGGGGATACAACAGCCCGATTGAATAGTTTGGGTGATTGGCAAGGAGTGTAATGCTGAACATTAGCTCCATTGTAATGGATTCGCCTGGGTACTATTGATTTGTCAATGTTGACATAAAATTACGCTGCAAATACACTCAACAACAATATCGATTATTTGCCCGGTTTTCCGGCTAATATCAACTTATCAGGGCAAAAATACCTGATATTAATATCAGGGCAAATCTGCCTGAATTGCCGGTCAATATCAACTTATCAGGGCAAATTGACCTGTTAATAAGTGGTTGGACTAAATCGTCGATAGTTTTACAAAGTCACTGCCATTATCACGTTAGAATTGTTGTATAGTTGCCGATATGAACACCGACCACAGACAGCGTCATGAAATCGCCAGAGAGTTCC
>JAHZJL010000248.1 GCA_022600935.1 Gammaproteobacteria bacterium | reverse complement strand
CGCAATCCTGGCCTTTTGCCTATCACCTTGTTTGTCAATACAGTCCCGCAGGAAATGTAACGGGTCAATTTCCTCAAAATGTCATGCCTATAGTTCCCCCTGCAGTCAATATGACAATTGGCCTTGGAGCTTCCAATGGAGAGGGTTGGTTAGATCAACTTGAAGGAGCTCCACCACATGCGCATAAAAGCTGGCAACGGGTTTCCTGGGTTGCTTATGACACTGCTGTTGGCGAATCGCGCCCAGTCGAATGCGATCTTGATGGCGACGGCACACACGAGCTGGTTATCGGTTTGGGTAGTTACCCTGCCAACGGAGGCTGGATCGAAATCAAAGATGACGCAGCTGCGGGTCATGCTCACCTGGCTTGGCAAAGAGTTGATTGGGGCGCCTACAACAGTGCCGATGGCCAGACCTGGCCTGCTTGTGGAGATGTTGATGGCGATGGCCGAGATGAAATTCTTGTTGGCCTGGGCAACGCCGGGAAAGGTTGGGTCAAAGGATTCGATGATGCCAATACAAACTATGCGGCGTTACCCGGCACCCCTGCTGCAAATGGCTGGCTACGGCTCAACTGGAGTAATTACAACAACAATGCAGGCGCAGTCCATCCTGCAATTGGTAATCTGGATGCGGACAATCGGGAAGAAATTGTTCTAGGTCTTGGTACAGGCGGTCTTGGCTGGGTGGAAGTACTCGACGACAGTGCAGGGAACTATGCTCATCGTAACTGGGTACAAGTGAATTTCCCGGCGTATAACAATGCCAATGGAGAAACCTGGCCAGCAGTGTGCGATTTGGATAACAGCGGTCAGGGTGAAATCGCCATCGGCTTGGGTAATTACCCTGCCAATGGTGGCTGGGTGCAAGTTCGTGATTCAGCAACTGGATATGCGCCGCTCTCTTGCATTAATGCAAGTGGATGGATACGGATACCTTGGGTTATCTACAACAACGCGAATGGAGCCAGTTATCCGGCATGTCTCAATTTAGATGGCGATAATGCAGATGAGTTGGTTCTTGGCCTGGGAATGGGTGGTGCAGGCTGGCTGGATGTGCGTAATGATTGCAGCGGCAATGTTGGTCACAGTTCCTGGGCAAGAGTCAATTGGCCCGCTTATAACACCGCCAATGGATTAACCAGACCGGCTAGTCGGCGGTAATATCGTGTATGGAACCCCCTTGCTGAATTCCTGGCAAGGGGTTTATTCGAAACTTTGAATCAAAGTTGTGCAATAAGGATTGTGAAATAAAATTGACTTTTTCATCTCAACAAGCTCAATCGACTGTAATCCTGATCGTACTTTTGCAGTTACTCGTATTTTCGGTTCGCATAAATGCCTTGGCATTGGAAGCATTGCCAGACAATGGAAAAACATCGATCACATCCAGGCATATTCAAGTCACTGAAAAAACTATTCAGATAACAGTAAAAGACCAATTTTTACGGGAAGTATTGCAGTACATACAAAATAATTTTGGAATTCGTTTTAGTCTTGATGACAGTGTAAAAGATGTGAAACTGAGTGCAAGCATCAATGCCAATAATTGGCAAAAAGCACTTGATAAATTATTAAATGATCACAACCGTTCTGCAATATTGAACGACACCGGCCAGTTGCAACATGTTTTTATATTAGGCCAACGATCAGGCGTACCCCCGGTAAAAAATGCTTATTTTATACCTGCAGAAATTACTTCCAGGGCGAAATCAACATTAGAAGACCAGGGTACAGCTGATGCACCCCCAGGTATTTCAGCTCCGCATCAACCCTATTACCCAGGACCGCCTCAGCAGTCTGATCACTATGAGAATGGACCTGCAAAGAATAGCGGTTATAACGCTCTATCTGATTTAAATGAACCGCAGACAATTGGGGATCATTAATATCCCAAAGTATTGGACTTTAAAATCTTTTCACACTGATTTTGTCATCAATCCGGGATGGGTCAATCTATTTTCCAGGACCAACGCGTTAATTTAAATTAGTCAGACAGGTGACATTGTTTTAAAGTCATAAGCACCGCCAGATTGAATAACCATGTATCTGCAAATCTGTTTTCCTGGATTAATGAGTTGATGGGGTATTCTGGCTGGTATATTTATTGTGTCCCCTGAATTTAGCGAATGAATTGTTTCCTTATCCAGTTTAATACGGAGTTGTCCTTTCAAGCATACGCAATACTCAGAGACGAATGAGTGATAATGCTTTTCACCAATTGAATCAGGAATCATCTCAAATTCAGCTATCCTGATAGTGTCTGTATGGATTAGGGTCTTGATGCATTTAGCAGACTGGTTGGTATCGTTGATCGCATATCCGGTGTTTGGTCATCAGTTTTCATGAATTGATAATCTGTCACATAGCTCGCCAAAATGCGAAAAATTGCAATCAAGGTTGTCCAGGTTTATCAATACGATCTTGGTCTGTTTCCATTCTAAAAAGCTCAGGCTAATACCAGAACCTGAACCCGGCCACCATCCTGACGCTGTGTTTGTGCTCTATCAGTGATTGCTCTTCGACATAGTCGAATCCGATATATGGCGCAAATTCGCGGACAATTTCATAGCGTAGTCGCGCGCCTGCTTCAAATTCGGTGATACCGGCTTTGATATTGCGGTGTTTGAGATCGAGTGCAGCCAGGTTGATTTCGATGCGGGGTTCCAGGATAAGACGTTGGGTGAACAGGATGTCGTAGGTGATACCAAGGCGGGCAAACAGGTTACCACTTGTGGCGACAAACAATGCTGTATCGACTTCAATAAAATAAGGCGCCAGGCCTTGAAAGCCAATGACAATATCATTGGTGCGTTCCGGCTCGAAGGCGCGTCGGTAGCCGAACTGAAAATCCCAGTTCGGGTCGATATTGCGGCTGTACAATAGCTGAAGGTCGGCGCGCCCGAATAGGCTTTGGTCCAGCGAGTAATCGCCTTCAGATTTCATCCACAATTTGTGTGTGTCATTACCGATCCAGTGATGGATATCCCATTTAAACAAGCGTAATTCATCATTGCCCTCATACTCAAAACGTTCTGCCCGGAACTGACTGTAGATGGCATCGTCATCCATCGCCAGGGTATTTGACGATAAGCCGATGAAGCAAAATGACAGTATGACTTGAACAAATACATTTTTTCGTACAGCGGATATCATTGTTGGGTGTAAGGCATCGTTTCAGGATTCTACAATTAACTGCCTGAACATGCCGGTACCCATGTGGTACAGCAAATGGCAGTGAAATGCCCAGATTCCAGGGGCATCGGCGATGACGTCGACCTTGACAGTCTGCCCCGGTTTGACATTGATGACATGTTTTTTGGGGTTGAGATTGCCGCGTCCGATGTCCAGATATTGCCATAAACCGTGCAGATGAATAGGGTGGTTCATCATGGTTTCGTTAATGTAGGTGAAACGGATATGATCGCCCAGTCGGACCCGGATTGGTTCGGCATCGGAGTATTTGGTATCGTTGAATGACCAGATATACCGATTCATATTGCCAGTGAGACGCAGAGTGATTTCCCGGTCAACAGGTTTCCATTCAGGTGCCGGTTCAAGCGGTTCTAAATGTCGATAATCCAGAGTCCTGACAGATTTGTGGTCTGCTGTGTGAGCAGTGTCATGGCCCGGCGTGTTTTGCATGGGATGTTGCCTGTGTTGATGTTGCACCTGATCCTTTGGCAAAGCTTTGCGTCCATCACTTGCGTGTTTAGAATGTGTGTCATTATGAGCAGTGCCCATATCCGCCATCGTTAATAACTCAATAGGCCGTAGCTCAGGTATCGGGGCGCTCAAGTCCGGGCTGGGTGTCAGCGTGGCACGTGCGAATCCGCTACGGTCCATTGCTTCAGCAAACAGTGTATAGGCTTGCTCGGCTTGTGGTTGTACAATGACATCATAGGTTTCGGCGACTGCAACGCGGAATTCACTGACTCGCACAGGTTTAACAGCAACTCCGTCTGCTTCAACCACTTGCATGGTTAATCCTGGAATACGCACATCGAAAAAAGTCATGGCAGAGGCATTGATCACACGCAATCTGACTGTCTCGCCCGGTTCAAACAACGCTGTCCAGTTCTGTTGAGCGGTGTGACCGTTGATCAGAAAATGATAGGTGGCACCGGTGACATCGGTCAGATCGGTTGGGTCCATGCGCATTTTGCCCCACATCAGGCGTTCATTCAGCGCTTGTGAGAATCCCTGGGATTCGATATCGTCAAAAAAATCAAAAATCGTGCGTTTCTGATAATTGTAATAATCACTTTGTTTTTTCAAACGCGCCAGAGTCCGGTAGGGATCAGCCTCAGGCCAGTCTGACAACACGATAGTATAGGATTTCATCCGCGCAGCATCAGGTTGTGCCGGATCGATAATCAATGCCCCGAACAGCCCAAGTTGTTCCTGCAAGGCAGAATGTCCATGATACCAATAGGTTCCGTGTTGATTCACTTTGAACTGGTAAGTGAAGCTCTGGCCGGGGTCGATGCCGTCGAAACTGGTTCCAGGAACGCCGTCCATGGTATAGGGCAACAAAATGCCATGCCAGTGAATGGACGTTGGCTCGTCGAGATGATTGTTAACCCGGATAGTGACGGTTTCTCCCTCATGCCAATGCAGAACCGGACCTGGAAAACTGTTGTTGGCGACAATTGCTGTTTGTGTGTCGCCAAGCAGCTTGATCGTCTTTTGGGAAATGTCCAGCTGATAGTCTCTGGCATGACAGGCGACGCAAACAAACAATCCAGTCATCAACATCACTGGCAATGTGGCTTGCCATGCAAACCGGGCTATAACTCTGTGATGAGAGTGAATTTGAATCATGTTATCCGATTGGTGGCTTGAGAAAATTCATCAAACTCCATTGTTGCGTTGCTTTAATCACTCGGGATAGACTTGTTGTCAGTTTGCTTTACGGTTTACGTGAACCAGTTTAATTCAGTTTTAATTCAAGGGAAAAGGGTCAATTGTGAGTGAATTCAATAATGTTACCATTGTTAAGATAGCAAATTTGTATTTTGATGGGCAGGTCAGCAGTCGCACCATCCGCTTTGCCGATGGTTCGGAAAAGACTCTGGGTGTGATGTTGCCCGGCAATTACACGTTTAATACCGAACTTATGGAGATTATGGAGATTCAGCAGGGACGGCTGGAAGTTGAGCTGCCCGGATCAGCACAATGGCAGACAATAGTCGCCGGCGAGTCATTTGAAGTACCTGCCAACGCGCAATTCAATTTAAAGGTGTTGGAGCCTACCGATTATTGTTGTTCGTATATCAAATAAGCAACTGTTTGACATGTTGTTGATTGATGCTCAAATCAGGTTTTAAGTAACACTCGTGTTTTGTGTTGGAGTGAACTACTCACAGCGTCAGATAAATTGTGCCAGCCTGTCAGCGATTGAATCAGATTTACTTCATGTTAAAAATCTTTTTTTGATATACTTGGCCCAGTCGAATTGTTTAATATTTTTTGTCAACCTTATTGGAATAATAGAGCGTAATATGGATATCAGAAACATTCAGGCGGCAGAAGTCAAGCGTATTCTCGATGCATTCGTCAGTCACCCTTTGCTGGCAAGTCTGCTGGTGACGTGTTCCGCTTTATTGATCATCATGCATTCATTTCCGTGGTTTTTTTCATTGATTCTGGTGCTTGCAATTGTCTGTATTGCCATGTTCTATGGGCAAAAACTTCAACTGTTTAACCAGAACAACTTTTTCTAGCTCCGGTCGTACACGGGCTACAGAGCGAAAAACCAGTAGCAGGCATTGTTTGAGTGCAACTGAGCGATAACAGCGTCTCCACTCTGCAATATCTTGCAGCCGGTTTCTGGCGCAGGATGGCGGCGATTGTCTACGATGGGTTATTGTTGCTTGCTGCATTGTTTGGCGCGACAGCAATCGCTTTGCCATTGAACGACGGTGAAGCTTTCAATTCCCATCAATACGGCTTTTCAGTTTATCTGCTTCTGGTCTGTTTCAGCTTTTTTGGCTGGTTCTGGACGCATGGCGGTCAGACACCGGGAATGAAAGCCTGGCAGTTAAAGCTTGTTGCTGTTTCCAGTCCGAATGCAGCTATTACCTGGACGCAGGCAGTTAAACGTTTTCTGGCATCAATCCTATCCTGGTTGATCATCGGAGGCGGTTTTATTGCGATTGTGTTCAGTGCAAAAAAACTGGCCTGGCATGATCGATTGTCACAATCCTCAATTGTGTTTAATCCGAAGCAGGCTTGACTGAACACAGTTCAAACCTCATCGCCAACGTTTTGCGTATCCTCAACTTCATGGTATACACATGAGTCGATATGACTCAATTGAGAAGGGTTTTCAGATATCCACTCAATTAATGTCAGATTGGAGTCGTACTGAATCAATCCAGCTTGGATTGTGATCTGTGCATCGACAGATTCTGTTCAATTCGAGTAAACTTGTTGGCTATTCAACACTAATCAATTCAGGAAAAACAGCGAATGAAGTACTCAGTTTGCATTCATGATCAACTCAGAGACAGTGGCGATTGTCTCGTTAC
Source organism: Gammaproteobacteria bacterium (assembly GCA_022600935.1). GTDB lineage: Bacteria > Pseudomonadota > Gammaproteobacteria > Methylococcales > DRLZ01 > DRLZ01. Next base: position 5,256 of record JAHZJL010000248.1, on the reverse strand, counting down.
CGGCGTATTCAGTGATGCAGATCTGGCGCCATCGACAGCATTGGCTGATACCCGACTGGATGGCTGGATCAAACGCTTCCTGGATAATGATGAATTTAAAGGCAAACCAGGTGAAGTGCTGTGCCTGACTCCGGCCACTGAATCCGGGTTTAAACGCATTCTTGTATTGGGTTTGGGCAAGGAGGCTGAGCTTGATGCCAGCACCTACTGCAAAGCCCTCGCCAAAGCAGCCCAGCAAGTCAATGCAATCAAGGCTGCTACTGTCTGTTGTACGCTGGCTGAAATAGAAGTTCAAGGCCAGGATGCGCTTTGGAAATCCCGCCAGATTGCCCGACATTTTCGCGCTGCAAGTTATCAGTTCAGTCAGCTCAAAAGCGGTGAAGATCAAGAACCAAAACTGACCGAGCTGTGTCTGATGGCGCCTCAAGAATCTTCCAGGGACGCGCTTGAACTGGGAGCCAAACAAGGTGATGCCATTGCTCTGGGTATGCATCTGGCTAAAGATTTAGGCAACCTGCCCGGTAATTATTGTACTCCGTCATATCTTGCTGAAAAGGCTCGGGAATTGGCAGAAACGTCGGATAAATTGTCTTTACAGGTACTTGAAGAAGCGGAAATGGACGAACTGGGCATGGGTTCACTATTGTCAGTTTCCAGAGGCAGCCGTCAACCGGCAAAATTGATTATCATGAATTATCAAGGCGCAGCTGATTCCGAGCAGCCTGTTGTTCTGGTTGGTAAAGGCATTACTTTTGACTCTGGAGGAATCTCGATTAAACCAGCCGCAGCAATGGATGAGATGAAGTTCGACATGTGCGGTGCAGCCAGTGTATTCGGAACCATGAAAACGGTGACCGAGCTGAAATTGCCAATCAACCTGATTTGCATTGTTCCCGCTTCGGAAAATCTGCCAGACGGTGATGCCAGCAAGCCCGGCGATATCGTCACCAGCATGTCAGGAACAACGATTGAAGTGTTGAATACCGATGCCGAAGGACGTCTGGTATTGTGTGATGCGCTGACTTATGCAAAGCGTTTTGACCCGGCCCTTGTCATCGATATTGCAACCCTGACCGGAGCCTGCGTGGTTGCCTTGGGTAAGCATATATCGGGACTGCTGGGTAACGATGATGGTTTGTGTGAAGCACTGTACAGTGCCGGAGAAACCGCGTGCGACCCGGTTTGGCGCTTGCCCATGAATAATGATTATGATGAACAGTTAAAATCCAATTTCGCAGATGTGGCCAACGTTGGCGGTCGCGATGCCGGAACCATTACCGCAGCTTGCTTTCTGGGTCGTTTCACCAGGGATTTCACCTGGGCGCATCTCGATATTGCCGGGACCGCCTGGTATTCAGGGGGTGCCAAAGGTGCCAGTGGACGCCCGGTGCCGTTGCTGACCCAGTTCCTGCTTGATCGGATCGGGTAACTCACCTTTTGCTTTTAAGCGCTGCATGACAGAAGCCAGTTTTTACATTCTGCAAAGCAGTCAATCCAATGCGCGTTATGTGTTGGCCTGCAGGATTGCAGAAAAAGCCTACAAACTTGACCAGCAAGTCTTTATACTGACCGGCTCGGACGAGCTCACAGTGATGATTGACAATTTGCTGTGGTCGTTCCGGCAAGGCAGTTTTATTCCGCATCTGACCCAAAGCGCACTGATTCAAAACAACCAGACACAATTGCCAAATACCGTAGTGATCGGGACTGATTGCACCCGCACCGATGCTGGCGTGTTGATCAATCTGTCAGAACAATTGCCAGAGAAAATCGACACATTCCAGCGCATCGCTGAAATCGTTGATCAGAATGCACAGGTTATACAAGCCGGCCGCGAGCGTTATAAAGCATACCAGTCCAAAAACATCAGTTTGACCACACATCATTTATAAACAGAAACAACAATGACAATCGATAAAACATACGACCCGCATGCCATCGAGTCGCGCTGGTATTCGTTTTGGGAGGATAACGGTTATTTCGCCCCAAAAGGCGATGGCGAAGCATTCTGTATCATGATTCCACCACCCAATGTCACCGGCAGTTTGCACATGGGGCATGCATTTCAGGATACCGTGATGGATGCCTTGACCCGTTATCACCGCATGAAAGGGGATCAGGCATTATGGCAACCCGGAACTGATCATGCCGGTATTGCCACCCAGATGGTGGTCGAGCGCCAGCTCAACGAAGAAGGCGTGACCCGCCACGACCTGGGCCGCGATGAGTTCATGAACCGGGTCTGGGACTGGAAACAACAATCTGGCGACACAATTACCCAACAATTGCGACGCATGGGAGCATCTCCGGACTGGTCACGGGAACGCTTCACCATGGACGACGGTATGTCGAAAGCGGTACGCGAAGTGTTCGTCAAGCTTTACGATGAAGGTTTGATCTATCGTGGAAAACGTTTGGTCAACTGGGACCCGGTGTTACATACTGCGGTTTCCGATCTGGAAGTAATTCAGGAAGAAACCCGTGGTCATCTGTGGCATATGCGCTACCCGCTGGCCGATGGCAGCGGACATCTCACTGTCGCGACCACGCGCCCGGAAACCATGCTTGGTGATACCGCAGTTGCTGTACATCCTGATGACGAACGCTATCAGCAGTTTATTGGCAAGTCCATCAAACTGCCGTTAACCGACCGTGAAATCCCGATTATTGCCGATCAATATGTCGAGCGAGAATTCGGCTCCGGCTGTGTCAAGATAACCCCGGCGCATGATTTTAACGATTACGACATTGGCAAGCGCCATGACTTACCGATTCTGAATATTTTTAATCCTGACGCAACGATCAACGACAATGCTCCGGCAGCATATCAAGGCATGGATCGATTTGTCGCGCGTAAGCAAATTCTGACTGATCTGGAAACAGCCGGGTTACTGGAAAAAACTGAAAACCACACCTTACAAATTCCCAAAGGTGACCGCTCCGGCGCTGTGATCGAACCGCTACTCACCGACCAGTGGTTTGTCAAAATCGAACCACTGGCGAAACCGGCCATCGAAGCTGTTGAAAGCGGACGGGTGAGGTTTGTTCCGGATAACTGGAAAAATACCTATTTTGAATGGATGCGCAATATCGAAGACTGGTGTATCAGCCGCCAGATCTGGTGGGGCCATCGTATTCCAGCCTGGTATGATGCAGACGGCAATATTTACGTTGGACATAGCGAACAGGACGTGCGTGACAAACACAAGCTGCCCGATTCTCTAAAATTGGAACAGGATGCCGATGTTCTGGATACCTGGTTTTCATCGGCGTTATGGCCATTTTCCACATTAGGCTGGCCAGAGCATAATGACGCGCTCAAGACCTTTTATCCGAGCACGGTACTGGTCACCGGGTTCGACATTATCTTCTTCTGGGTTGCACGGATGATCATGATGGGCTTGAAGTTCATGGATGACGTGCCATTCCATGAAGTCTACATGCACGGCCTGATCCGCGATGCAGCCGGTCAGAAAATGTCGAAATCCAAAGGCAATGTTTTAGACCCTTTGGATTTAATTGATGGAATCGCGCTTGATGACTTGATCAAAAAACGCACTACCGGTCTTATGCAACCGGATATGAAGCCCAAAGTGGAACGCGATACCATCAAGGATTTTCCTGACGGAATTCCATCATTCGGGACTGACGCGCTACGCTTTACGTTTGCTTCACTGGCCTCCAATGGACGCGATATCCGCTTCGATCTGGGGCGCATCGAAGGCTACCGCAACTTCTGCAACAAACTCTGGAATGCCGCGCGCTACGTGTTGATGAATACTGACGGTGAAGATACCGGGTTGGGTGACGAAACTTGCCAATACAGTGTCGCCGATCGCTGGATTCAGTCACGTCTGCAACATGCTATTCAACAGGTTACCGAGGCCATTAATCACTACCGCTTTGACCTGGCCTCGCAAGCCATTTACGACTTCATCTGGAACGAATATTGCGACTGGTACCTGGAGTTGTCGAAAATCGTTCTGCAACAAGGCGATGACAAAGCCGCCAGAGGCACTCGCCAGACCCTGGTACGGGTTCTGGACCAGGCGTTATGTTTGCTGCACCCGTTGATGCCGTTTATTACTGAAGAAATCTGGCAGAAAATTGCTCCACTGGCTGGCGCTGATGGAGAAACCATCATGTTGCAACCTTATCCGCTTGCAAACGACAGCACAATCGACCAGCAAGCCGAATCCGAGATGAGCTGGTTGATGACCTTCGTGCTTGGAGTCAGGCGCATCCGTGGTGAAATGAATATCCCGCCCGGCAAACCATTACCGGTTTTACTGCAAGGTGGCTCAGATCAGGATCGAATCTGTTTCGACACGAATACTGCACTGATTGAACGTATCGCCCGTCTGGACAGTCATCAATGGCTTGCCAGTGACACAGCCGCCCCAGAAGCAGCTATCGCTCTGGTTGGCGATCTGAAAATTCTGGTGCCGATGGCCGGACTTATCGACAAACAAGCCGAGCTTGACAGGTTGGGTAAGGAAATCAGTAAAATCGAAGCTAACCTCCCTCGCATTCAGGGCAAACTCAGCAATCCAAAATTTGTCAACAAAGCCCCTGCTGAAGTCATCGCCAAAGAACGCGCCAAACTCGCAGAGTTCCAGTCCCAACTTCAACAATTGCTGGAACAGAAAGCCAAAATCGAGCTGTTGTAATTATTGGTAAACCCACACAATTGGGATGGATGACATTCAGGTTCAATCCATCCCCAACAATCTTAATAAAATCTGCAGACTGGTTAAGTGCAACGTCACCCGGCATAACTGCATTTGATATCGATCACGGTGTAAAGATTTGAATTAATGGCTTAATGTCCAGGAGACACAAGTTTTTTAATTTACCCCACGGATTAAACAAATCAGCATTACTGGATTCCATATCAGAATTATTTCGTGTGACTACAATACAGTCGTTAGTGAATCCGGTAACTAGGGTACTGTGCACATTCGTCCGTAATTAAACGCTAAGCAAATTCTATAGCGTTCAAAAAGAATCTCTGACCATGTTGAAAACATATTTTTGATTAGTTTTCGATCATAAATCTATCCGACAGTGTTTTTTGGACAGAATTTTAACTGCGAATCAATCCAATTGCCGCACACAAGGCGCGCCTTACAATACAAGTAAAAAGCAGGCACATCTAAGCCCAACTGTGATCTGTTTGTTCAAACGACCGATCAGACTTTGTCGAGATAGCGATAGAATGTGGTTCGCGATATGATTAACGTCTTGCAAATGTCG
>JAHZJL010000247.1 GCA_022600935.1 Gammaproteobacteria bacterium | reverse complement strand
TGAGAACTCAATTATATCCATTGATGAATTGGAGCTTAACTTTAAATATTTATCTCATTTTATTGTTTTTCAACAATTTATCACGCTTCAGGTAGCGGTATTGGAGTCTGACCCCATTGTTTTCACCATTGTTTTCAAGTGTTTTCATTGTTTCTGAGAAAGGCTCCAGTATACGGATTTCCAAGTTCACAACACAAAATAGAACAAAAGATATCTGGTTCTGGGGATTTCAAAAAGAGTCTTCGAAATGATTGGTAAGCCTGGCAATAAGAAAATCGAGAAACGCACGCACTTTCGGAGTCGCACCACGATGGCTGGGGAACACAGCGTGAAACTCAACCGACGGAGCCGTCCAATCACCTAAGACACGGACAAGTCGTTTGCCGTCATCGCCGACGTGCAGGTAACTCGGAAGAATCGTAATCCCTCCCCCGTCAGCGACCATACGCCTCAACGTATTGAAGTCGTTGACTGACGCGCGCGGGGTCAGGGATACCCGTTTGGTCATACCGCCCATTGTAAGCGTCCATTGATTGTGGTCGTGCCTATCACTCATTACCAAGCAATCGTGATTTTCGAGATCCTCCGGTGTCTGTGGTATACCCCGTGTCTTTAGATACTCCTCACTGGCGTAAAGGAACAACCCACAGCGCCCCAAACTGCGCGCTACCAAACTTGAATCCTGAAGTGCGCCGATCCGAATCACCAAATCAAAGCCTTCATCAATGACATCGACCTGACGATTTGCCAGGACCAGCTCTAACTGCACCTCCGGGTGTTGGGCGATAAATTCTGCGGCTATTGGCGCAAGCAGGTGTTGACCGCTCGTGACCGATGCACTGACGCGTAGAGTGCCGCGAGGAATCTCCATAGCCCGCTCGACGCAAAGATCTGCATGATTGGCCTCATCAAGCATGCGGCGGCAGTGCTGATAGTAGATATCACCGATCTCGGTAACGTGGACCTTTCGGGTGGTCCGTTCCAATAAACGCACTCCCAGCCGTTTCTCAAGGTTGGCGATTCGACGGCTGATATTCGACTTTGGCAATTGAGTCGCGTCTGCAGCCGCCGTGAACCCACCGTGCTCTACGACGTGGACGAAGATGGCTAGTTCATTCAAGTCTCTGATTTTATTATCTCTCATATAGAACAGTTTATTCTATTTTCGTCTATTTATCGCTCGGGTAGAACAGCGTACCATAGCCCTTGAATTAGAAACAAGAGCCATTCGGAGGTGAGTTGTGGAAATACTGCAAAGAGATGAACTGAAACGCGGCGGATTTGCCGGCCTGCGCGAAACCCGGCTGGTGATGGACCGCCGCCTTTTTGACGGCCGAGCTGAAATCGGTACCTGGGACGGCATTGGAAACTTTGTGTATTTGGCAGATGCGCGATTTTTGCCAAAAGGTGAAACACGACTTCACGATCATAAAGAAATCGACGTTATTTCAGTGATGGTGGAAGGTCGCATCGCCCACGAGGGTTCGTTGGAACACGGCCAGACGATGGACAGTCACCATGTCCAGGGACAGCGTGCCGGCGGCGAGGGCTTTTCCCATAACGAAATCAACCCTGATGACACGGAAAACCGAATGATCCAACTGTGGGTGCTGCCTGAGCGGGCAGGTGAACCGGCGGGTTTCAAGTTGTATAGCCCAAAGCAAGGCGAAATGACCCGAGTGTACGGCGGCTCGACTAATCAGGACGAAACGTTAGATAGTCATACGCTGATTGATGTTGGTCTTCTTGCAGCGGGAAACAAGGTAACAATCGATGGCCTTTTCCTCGCGTATGTGACACGCGGATCTGGCCGCATCAACGACAAAACCGTCGGCGATGGTGACCTCATTCGAGGGGAAAACCTCGAGTTCAATGCTATAGAGCCTACGCAACTCATCGTCGTGCATATCGATCAATCCAACTGAGGAGAAAAACCATGGCATACGAACGATTTAATTCCGACAACGCAGCACTGCTGCTGATTGACCATCAGGTCGGAACCATTGATTGGGTGCATTCCGCACCTAAGAAAGACGTCATTCGCAATACGTTGGCGCTCGCGAAAACCGCTAAGGAACTGGGCATGCCCATCGTACTGACCAGCAGTCAGGAGGATCAAACCCAAGGCCCGCTGTTGCCGGAACTGAAGGAGATCTTGCCGGAGGCGTTTGTCAACCGCGTGAAGCGAGGCGGCATTGTTGATGCGTTCGACGATCCCAATTTTACTGCTGCTGTGAAAGCCACTGGGCGAAAGAAGTTGATCATGGCCGGATTGCTGACCGAAGTGTGCTTAATCTATCCGGCACTGAATGCTCAGGATGAAGGCTATGAAGTGCAAGCAGTTGCGGACGCATCAGGATCGGGCACCAAAATGGGTGACGAGATTGCTCTCGGTCGAATGCAGCAAGCGGGCATTGGTGTCACCAGCACGATCCAGGTCATGTCGGAACTGGTCTTCAACTGGGCTGAGGGTGCCGGACCGAAAATCCTGCCCGTACTTGGCGAAATCTATGCGGATCTTGACGGGTAGAACGATGAAGCCAGGCGCCAAAGGTGCGGAACGCGTATCGATATTGTTTATCGCAGCCGGGATGAGTCTTCTTATGTCGGCTGCGATGCTTTTGTTCAACGTTGGCGTGACGTCTGATTTCTTGTGGGCGTGGATGAAAGGTTGGGTAGTTTCTACTGCCATAGCTTACCCGGCCGCGCTCTTGATTGTGCCTGTGGGACGCAAGATCACTGACCGGTTAACCGGTTGACATCGACCAGTTTAATTAAACCAATTCACGGTTTCATCGATTGTCCGGAATTTGGTGAATCCGGTCATCAGCAGTATTAGGGTCGCACTCGATTGAAAATACTCATTTTTAATACTTATTTATAATACAATGTGTTAGCCAGCTCTATCTTTGATTCTTTATCACGAATGGCACCAAGTCCTGCAATCCAACATTTGCTTCTGGAATTGCATGATTACAAGACTTGTCGCCTTATCCGCAATGTTAAAATCACAGCGCGGAACTATAACCGCCTATACCCAGCCGGATATCGGCATTCTTGAATCAAACGTATTTATGGCATTTTGCTTCAACGAAGCCAGCGCCAATTTACTCACCAATGAAGCGCTTGATCCATTTGGCAAAATCCTGGAGTTCAAATTTTGTGCTGTCTCGTTATCAGCTGGCGGAACTGTTGCTGAGCGTATTCAATAACAACAATCATTCTCTATTAAATACGATACAAATCATCAGTAATTTCTAATCCGTATCAAATTTGTATAGAAATAGTCGGTTATGCTCTCTTTTTTTTGGTATGATTGGTCGACACCAGACAACAGTCAAGGTGATTTTGTATCACGGTGTCTGCCTGATAAACTAACAACTATCCAAGTCTTGACATTTGCGCAAAAATCCTTCAATTTAAGTCGATAGTCAAAGTAGTGTTCTTTGATAATAGTTACTTTGTCTGACGGTTAAGCGCATCACGATGTCACATAAAGACCCATAAAATTAGCTACGAACCGGTTCTATTTAAATGTTAGGAGGAACTTGATGAAAAAGCCTGTATCTCGTTGGCTGCTAGTGACAGCAGTCGCATCAACTCTGGCTCTACCTGGGCTTGCTTCCGCGAACAGCGAAGTCGAAGCACTCTCTAAAAACCCTGATAACTGGCCAGTCTGGGGTGGTAACTATACTGGACAGCGATTCAGTGAACTTGATCAGATCAACACCAGTAACGTAAAAAAACTACAGCCTGTGTCAACATTCTCAACAGGTGTCTTGCGTGGGCATGAAGGCGGACCGCTTGTTGTGAACGGCGTCGTTTATATTCACACGCCTTTCCCGAATATCGTCTATGCGATTAGCCAGGACGATCAAAGCATCATCTGGGAATACAAGCCTGAGCAAAACGAGCAGGAAACGCTTCCTGTCATGTGCTGTGATACTGTTAATCGTGGACTGGGCTATGGTGACGGCAAAATCTTCCTGCAACAGTCAGACACAACTCTGGTTGCACTGGATGCCAAAACCGGCAAACGAGTCTGGGCTGTCAGAAACGGTGATCCTAAACTTGGACAAACCAATACCAACTCTCCCTTCGTCGTCAAGGACAAGGTCTTGACCGGTATTTCAGGCGGTGAGTTCGGTGTTAGAGGTTTCATAGCAGCATATAACACCAAAGACGGCACCCTGGCCTGGAAAGCATACAGTGTTGGAACTGACGCACATATCAAGGTTGACCCTAAAAAAACCACTTCAATGGGTAAACCAGTTGGCAAAAATTCCAGTATCGACAGCTGGGAAGGTGACCAATGGAAAATCGGCGGCGGTACAACCTGGGGCTGGTACAGCTACGACCCTGATCTGAACCTGGTCTACTACGGTAGTGGTAACCCAAGCACCTGGAATCCTGTACAACGTCCTGGTGACAACAAATGGTCAATGACAATCTGGGCGCGCGATGCCGATACAGGTGTCGCCAAATGGGTTTACCAGATGACTCCACATGATGAGTGGGATTATGACGGTATCAACGAAATGGTGCTGGCAGACCAGAAAATTGACGGCAAAACACGTAAAACGCTAGTTCACTTCGACAGAAACGGTTTTGGTTATACACTTGACCGTGAAAGCGGTGAGCTGCTGGTTGCAGAACCATACGACATGGCACTTAACTGGGCTGATAAGGTTGACATGAGAACAGGTCGCCCAGTTGTCTCTGAACAGTATAGTACTGAAGCCAACGGTGAAGATGAAAACACCACTGATGTGTGCCCTGCTGCTCTTGGGTTCAAAAACCAGGGACCAGTATCCTATTCACCTCGTACCAAATTGTTCTATATTCCAGGCAACCACTTGTGCATGGACTACGAGCCGTTTGAGATTGAATATACAGCAGGTCAGCCATATGTTGGCGCAACATTATCCATGTTCCCTGCTGGTCGTGATGCAATGACAGGTCGTAAAGACGGTTCAACCAACCTTGGTCAATTCACTGGTTGGGATGCGACCAAAGGTAAAATGGTCTGGTCTCACAAAGAACCTTTCTCAGTCTGGTCAGGTGTTGTGTCTACTGCAGGTGACGTTGTGTTCCACGGTACACTTGAAGGCTATCTGAAAGCACGTGATGCGAAAACCGGTAAAGAACTGTATAAATTCAAAACAGCTTCTGGAATTATCGGTAACGTCAATACCTGGTCATACAAAGGCAAACAATACGTTGGCGTCTTGTCAGGTCTTGGCGGATGGGCTGGTATCGGCATGGCCGCCGATCTTGAAGGCGACACAGAAGGTCTGGGTGCTGTAGGCGCATACAAAGCTCTCGGCAGCTTCACCAAACTGGGTGGTGTATTCACAGTCTTTGCATTGCCAAACTAGAAAAATCAGATTCTGGTTTTTAAAAGCCCGGCCTTGGCCGGGCTTTTTTATTGATTGCAATAACGTTTTAAAAGAACAGTTGTCCATTGTTTATAAATAAATTAGGATAAATTCTCTGTTCAACTTCTGGATAATCTCTGAGATGAAAAAATCGATTTGTTCCATCATTACATGCATACTGTTGTTTCACATTAGTTTGTCAAACGCCAAAAACTCAGCGTTTAAAGTGTGTGCAGACCCGGTTAATCCGCCTGTGTCCAACAAAAACGGCAAAGGTTTTGAAAATGAAATTGCACAATTACTGGCTGAAAAGCGCGGACAGACTGTTGAATATACCTGGTTTCCACAACGCATCGGTTTTATCCGTAACACTCTAAAAGCATATAAACCCGACACTGAGGAATTCAAATGTGACGTTGTCATGGGTGTTCCAACGGGTTATGAATTGACTTCCACAACCAAGCCTTATTACCGCTCGACGTATGTCCTGATTTATCCCAAAAACAAGGGTTGGGATAATATTAAAACAGCAGAAGATATCATGCAGCATCAGGCCACCAAACAGCGCACAATCCGTATTGCCATGTTTGATCGTGGACCTGGAACCACCTGGATCAAAAATCATGGTCTCATAGATCAAGGCATCCCCTATCAGACCATGACAGGTGATGATACCTTAAATACATCAATGATGATGGATCAGGAATTTGCCAAAAATAAAGTTGATATGGCGATTCTGTGGGGACCGACGGCGGCTTATATTTACTCGGTACACCCAGATCAATTTGTTATGATACCCATGCAGTCAAGCCCCGGACTCAGATATGATTTTCCAATGTCCATCGGTGTCAGACGCAAAGACAAGCAACTGCTCAATGAATTGAACCAATTGATCGATGAAAACAAACCAGAAATTACATCAATCCTGCGATCTCACAACATTCCACTGATCAATGACAAAGGGCAATTGATATCCCAATAATTAAACGGATAGTCGCATAAAGATTGATTTCAATATGTTATCGATTATTTCACCATGTATTCACTCTGAACGTTTGCGGTATTGAATGGCCATGAATACAACGTATCACGCACTCGTATTAAACTTTCACCAACCAGAAGGAAACCTGGAAGAATTACTCGGCTACCAGCCCTGGGATACCGAGCAGATTCTTTATGCAATGGAACGCATGCCCCGAACCCTCCTGCCCTATCAGGATCAGGCCCGGGTGCATTTATCGCTGTCCGGCACCTTATTGCAAACCTTGTCCGATCCGGGTTTTCAGGAACGCGTATATGGAATAGTCGATTGTGGTTCTTTGCTCTGGCAACTACAAAACAATCGTATATTCAATATCCTGGGTACAGGCTATTACCACCCTGTGTTACCGTTAATTCCCGAAACGGACCGGATTGAGCATTTACAACGCTGGAAGAACATTGCTGAACACCTGTTCTGGCGAACCCAATTCGAAGGATTCTGGCCACCGGAAATGAGCTTTAGCATGGAATTGATTCCGCTCATCAAACAAATGGGGTATCAATACGTCCTGGTCGACAGCTCCAATGTGGAACCTTTGGACTCGATGTCCTGGCAGGAGCTACGCTACCGTCCACACATCGCCAGATATGAAGATCATGAAATCATTGTTGTTGTTCGTGACAGAGAGTTGTCGGATGCTCAGGAGTCAGGCATGGATTTTGGCTGGTTTAGCAATGAAGTTTATCAGCGCACTAAAGACTGTAATTTTGCCCCGTTGGTGACAACTTGCACGGATGGTGATAATGGCGGTTGGTTCCGAAACACAACAGAAGGAAGTAATTTCTGGACCGGTTTCTATACAGAGCTGCTTGACTCTGCAAAAGACAACGTACACGCTATCCAACCGACTTTTATTCATGATTACATCAACAAATACGGCGCCCAGGGTGAAGTCCGGGTCGACACTGCTGCATGGAACACCGGCTGGCATAACGGCAAAGGGTTTGTCCAATGGACCGGCTCGCAACCTCAAAAAGATGCTTTGGAACGAGTTAAAGAGGTCAGTGCAGATTTGGTTGATGCACGGCAAAATATAAGTCAGGACACTCCTCACTCCAAACACGACAAACTTGAACAAGCGATGCATCATTTGCTGAAGGCTGAAACCAGTTGCAACTTTTACTGGGGTGAAGCCTGGGTGGATCGGTGCCATAAGGATCTGAACCAGGCAATCCAAGCCATTCAGCAAATAAAAAACATTTAGATGCTGTCTGGTTAAAAAGATAACCGCTGCAACGCCCTTGAACTTGGTGTATTGTTTCGCTGCTTCTCGTTAAGCAGCACAACTATTCGCCTCGATTCAAGGCCTTTTGCATGGTCATTTTTATACCTGACAGTTTCTTAATTCAACCTGTATTGACAGTCAACCCTGTTTACTGAGTACAGGTTTCAATCACATTTTTATCTCATTAAGGACACTATTTTTATGAGTCAATTGGAACTCTATATCGATAATTTACCGAATATTTCCGGATCAGAAGCGTTAATTGAGAAAGCCATTCAGGACAGACCTGAACAGGTTTTTTTAAATCACAGCGATATTGACTTCAACACTATCCACAGCGCTTGCGCGATTGCTTTGCATATGCACCAACCCCTAATCCCTGCTGGTGGCGATGATCTGTCAACAGCGGCGATCGTTGGTAATCTCCAGGATATGATGGAACACCAGGATATTGGCGATAACCATAACGCCCCAGTGTTTTTATGGTGTTACCGGCGTATGGCCGAACTTGTGCCCAAACTGGTCAGTGAAGGAAAAAGTCCGCGTGCCATGCTCGAATATTCAGGTACCTTACTGCACGGTCTCTGGCAAATGGGCCATCAGGATGTCATTGATGAATTACGACGCATCACCTGTGATCCTGCTTTTTATCCCAAGGTTGAATGGCTGGGCGCACCCTGGGGTCATGCAGTTGCACCATCCACTCCAGTTCAGGATTTTCGTCTGCATGTCAAAGCCTGGCAACATCATTTTGCTGCCATGTTCGGTCTGGATGCTCTGCAACGTGTCAAGGGCTTCTCTCCTTCAGAGATGGCCTTGCCCAATCATCCCGATGTCGCTTACGAGTATATTAAAACACTGAAAGAATGCGGTTACCTCTGGTTGCTGGTTCAGGAGCATACTGTTGAGCATCCCGATAACGGACACTCACCACAGACACCGCATCTCCCCCACAGGATCGTATGTACAAACTCCGAGGGTAAGTCGGTGAGTATGATTGCTATTATCAAAACCCAGGGCAGTGACACCAAGCTCGTTGCTCAAATGCAACCGTTTTATGAAGCACAAGGCCTGAATCGTCAGCAACTGGCCGGACATCTGGTTCCGCCAATCGTGACCCAGATTGCAGACGGGGAAAATGGTGGTGTCATGATGAACGAGTTTCCACCCAAGTTTGAAGAAGCAGTCCGGAACAGCAGCGGATCGAATACACCGCTGGTCAATGTCACTGAATACCTTGAGTATCTATTGTCTATCGGCATTACCGAGGACGATTTTCCTGTGATCCAGCCAATCAAGCAAAAACAGATTTGGGAAAATTTCAAACCGGGTGATGGCCAGAAAAAACTGGAACAAGTCATTGAACAACTTAAACAGAACGACCACCAGTTCCACATGGAAGGCGGAAGCTGGACCAATGATTTATCATGGGTCAAAGGTTACGATAATGTGCTGAGCGAAATGGAAGAAACCAGCAGCTTTTTCAACGAACATGTATTAAAACCTGGGGTAAAAACAGACAATCCGGATTATCGAAATGCCTTGTTTCACCTGCTAAGTTCACAAACAAGCTGTTATCGATACTGGGGACAGGGGTTATGGACAGATTTTGGACGTGAGATCTGCAGGCGTACCAGGGAGATTATCAGTCACAATCTGGGTTGATAACAACGATTCGTAGATTAATACTCTAACAGTGAAGGTCTGGCCGGTTATATCATAACCGGCCATCTTTTTTCACAGCACATCAACCTATTGGAATCCCAGACTCTTTTTTTCCACCCCGATCTGTTGTGAATGTGTCGTTTGATATGGAAGATTGACAGAATCATCTCTTTGCTGCAGTTCTTTACGTTTGACTTCCCATTTCAGTTTTTTCATGCGCAACGCATATTTTCTCTCGGCCAAACGGTACCGATGGTCCAGCTTGTCGCGTTGAATGCGGACTTCTGAATGATATTCAGAGTCTTTCAAGCGGTTTTTTAATTTGGCTCGCTTGATTTCTGCCTCCACAACTTCGCAGTCCTGCTCCAGTTTTAACAACTGTTTTCTTTTATCAAAGTAAATAATGTACTTGTAGGCGTAATACGTCAGTATTGGGAAAACAATGATAAATGAAACAGTAAGCAGGGCCGGAACAATTAAAGCCGTATCCAGATTCAACATGGATTCCAGTTGAGTGACTCTGGTTTCAATTGATGCACCGCCAAGTAACAGGATAAGGACCGGCTTCCAGTTAACAATGATCCAGATACAGAAAAATGTTAACAACAACGGATTGATCGCGAATTGCTCTATGCCTTGTTTTTTTGTAATCACCGGACCTAGCATGTTAACCTCCTGGCTTGCTGGAATTTATGCTGTCTTATGGTGTAATTTTTTTATTTTGACAATCGTCGATTGACATGTATTAAAGTGTCAGGTTGAAAAATACACGAACTCAACCAAAAAAGCCAGAGATGGACACAATATCTTTGTACTCCAGGGGGTAGTCAGTTAGCTGAACTCGTCATGCATATGATTCCCAATATATTTTATAACCTGCATTAAATAGTTATTATTTATTTTTAAACATAGCTAATATACCTGTTATTTTCTATTAAATAACTGTATAGCAGTTACCATGCATTGGCCTCTGCATTCCGTAAATCAACAGATGATTGGTTCGTTAATGGATTCACGAATATCCCCGTTACAATTCCAGTGACCGTGCATGTTGTTACTCTGTCATAGCGTTTCACGCAGCGACCATGACCCGCGCCATGCCCGGATTTAAACCAAATTCATATGGGGTTGGCAGAAAATCCAGTGGATATTCAATCGACAAATCCTGTAGCTGTTTATCTGATTGAACATGGTGGTACAAATCATCAGAAAAGAAATGATGTTTGTTCCAGGGGTCTTTGTTGAGCAAAATCAATGCCTCCTGCTCCTGGCAATTGGATGCTTTCCACATAAACAATACAGGAGTATTGTCATCGCTAATGATATTGATCGGGCCGTCTTCCTGAAAAACCTTGTATTTTGACTTGAAATGATTCACCTGTGTGATGAAATCTGTCAAATCAATATCTGTTGTTTCCCAATCATCGGGTGTTGTATTGACAACATGCAAGGGCTTTTTGAAACCAAACTCATAACCCATCGGCATCATTACACCAGCTGAAAAAACTGCTGAGAATAAATAGCGTTGCTTGAGTACTTCAACATTCTGATCGGAATCATGGAACAGACGCTGGGTATCATGACTTTCAGGAAAGCTGATGGAAGGTACCACGGCATCACGATATTGGTGATATTGATCGATTAACCACGGACTGCTGAAATCCCACCATTTGGAACTGTTGAATATGTAGTCGAAACCAGCCTGAGCGGTTTGCCTGCATTGCTGCTCACTGCAACCCAGCGTTTCTGCGATAAACATGACATCGGGAAATCTTCGTTTGATGTTACCAATCAATCGGTTCCATAACTGATGTGGAATCTGATACGCAGCATCACAGCGAAATCCGCTAAATCCAAGGCTGATATAATGCTCGACAATACGCACCATGTAGCGGTACAAACCCTCTGAATCCTTACTATTAACATGATCAAACTGGGCCAGGTCATACCAGACCACTTCGGTGCCGTCATCTTCGACACAGGATGGATGCTTGATTTTGCCATGCTGGTCATGAACAAACCATTCCGGGTGTTGCCTGGTCAACTTTGAATCTATCGCGCAATGATTAATGACCAGATCCGTCATCATTCTTACACCATAATGACTCGATGCAATCGAGTTAATCGCTTTCAATTGCGAATTTGGTGTGCGCAAGGAACGTTTGCTGACAAATGCAGGATTCAATTGAAAATAATCAGCAATCGAATAAAGACTGCCGGATGCGCCTGTACGCTGCACAGGATTAACAAATATCCAGTCAAATCCCATCGCTGCTGCACGGTCGATATGGCTCTCCCAATTTTTGAATTCCCCCGCCAATAAAGGGAATAAGTTATATAGTTTTATCATTGTTATCGATTAGTTGTTTTAAAATAGTATTGTATTAAATCAAACCCAGGACAATACTTGATCGTCTCCTTGATTTGCTGGTTCCACTGTGACATCAATAGTGACTAAAATGATTCAAAAAACCAGAGCATCAGCCAGCAATATAGTCGTATATATTTAAATAATGCTGCCCAGGCAGTCGCCATGAGTAATCACTGTGCATGGCATTAACGATCAGGTCACGGAAATGCTCGGGATACTGGTAATAACAACTGATCGCTCGTGACAATGCTGATTCGATTCCGGCATTGTCATAATTATTAAAAACATATCCGTTTCGTTCATGCAACGGTTTGTCATGTGCAAAATCCTTGTCATGCACTGTATCCGCAAGTCCGCCAACCGAACGTACGACCGGTATGGTTCCATATTTCATGGCAATCAACTGTGTCAGGCCGCATGGCTCAAACAGACTCGGTACAATCATCATATCAGAACCGGCGTAAATCAGATGCGCCAGGTTCTCGTCGAAACCAACTTCGATATGACAATCCGGGCTATCGTTCAAATGCCGTTTTAATTCCCAGAAATAATGGTTGATGCTCTCATCCGGGCTGGAGCCCAACAGAATAAATTGGGCATCGTTATTGAGTGCATAAAACAAGGTATGGCGCACCAGATCCAGGCCTTTCTGAGGATCGAGCCGACCAATAAAGGCGATAATGGGCTTGTTGCTTTCAGCCAGTAACAACCGGTCTCTCAAAGCATGTTTGTTGGCATATTTGTTATCGATTGAATCGACGGTATATTGAACCGGAATATGTGCATCGATGTCAGGATTCCAGGTATCGTAATCGATACCGTTAACAACTCCACCATACTTGTAATGGTGCCGGTGCAGCGTTGGCTCCAGACCAAATCCCTGTCCGCCATCCTTGGTTTCTCCGGCATAGCGTGGTGACACCGTGGTTATGAAATTGGAATAGACTATTCCGCCTTTCATCAGATTCAGAGCATGAGGAATATTGTTATCCAGTAACCGGTCAGGATGAAAATAATATTCTGGACGGTACAAGCCTGTAGCATCCAGCAAAAAATCACCTGTGACACCTTGATGTTTGTAATTGTGGATAGTAAAGCAAACCCTTGGTTTGTTCATGCCGATATGCTGGTAAATCTCGTATAGAAACACCGGCACCAGCGCAGTTTGCCAGTCATGGCAATGAATTACATCAGGGTGTTTACCTGATTTGAGCATGAATTCCAGTGCAGCGCGTGAAAAAAACGCAAATCTGAGGATGTCGTCATCAAACCCGTAAATCGCGCCCCTGCTAAAGAAATTGTCAGGTGAATGAGGTTCGATAAAAAAGCACTTACGATCATGCACAAAACCGAACCAGACCGTGCAATGAATATGACCTCCATACCAGGGTACCCAGAGATCCTCAAACGTAACACACAAACCCCAGATATTTTCATAGCGCATGCAGTCGTATTTGGGCAGAATAATCTCGACAGTATTGCCACGAATTTCCAGCTCCCTGCTCAATCCCGTCACCACATCCGCGAGACCACCGACTTTTGCCAGAGGTGCCATCTCGGGAGTGATCTGTACAACAAACTTTGGTTGATATTGAGGTCCGGGAGGCTGGTATTGTGCATGATCGCTGTGTTGAGGTTCAGTCGCCAACTCTTCAGACGGTTCCATGTCGCCACTTGTATCCGGGATAGGCGGCTCTATTGGCTCTGCTTTCTCCACAACCGGTGCGGGTGCAGACGTATAAGGTTGCTCCGGTTCCTGGTAAACAGGTTTGCCTTTACTCGTTGTACCTGCTGTTGAGGACGTTTGATCAAGAGCAGTTTGTTTGGGTTGAGTCGATTGTTCAGTCTTGTTCTGGCGTATCGCGGAACTGGTCAATTCAGTTTGTCCGGCATCGGCACTCGAAGGACGTTTGGTCCCGGTCTGAGTCGGTTTTGACTCTTCCTTGTGGCTGGACTTGGCTTGTTTTGCGCGACCAGTTGTTTTGGGTGAAGCCGCCTTTTCAGTGGATGTTTCTGGTGTGTTTTTAGTCGCTGCTTTTACAGCTGAACCGGGGCCTTTGTCAGCAGTCTTTGTCGGCTGTTTTTTGGCTTCAGTATCAGAACTGTTTTTCTGAGTCTGTTCAGCAGTTTTTTTCACTGATTTTGTTGCGGGTTTTGCGGTAGTCGGTTTTTTCATGAATAAACTGGTAAGCGTCTGTTAAATCGGTTTAAAATTGTGAAATCTACTTGATGTGTCTTGGTCGGAAATCCCTGAAATCGAGATCAGGAAACACACGATCCATCTGTTCCAGCCCTGACAGCGTATATTCGTCAATTGTGTTACTGAGGATAGTATCATGTAAATAATTGAAACGGGCAAGATGATCGGTCAACCTTTTTGTTGCATATTCGACAGTTGTTCCTGATTTAAGGATAAACGGCCAGTCAGAAGCCTGGGCCAACAGCAATGATCTGACAGCCTGATTGATGGCCCTTTCCTGTAGCGAATGACGCTTACAGTCCACAAACTTCAGCGCCAGGTTTTCAGTCTTGTTAATCGCATCGCGTAAATGCGGATAAATCCAGTCATTGCGTTCATTGATCCAGTAAGCGTTGTAACCTTGATCGCCCCAGGTTGACGCCGATGGTTTGGCAATCTGATTGTCGGGATAGTGTTGCAGATAATTATCACAGTGAGCGGCCTGTATCTTCGACTCCTGACGTCCGGTCAAACGCATCACCTGTTCCAGCCAATGCGGACCTTCAAACCACCAATGTCCAAATAATTCCGCATCATATGGCGCAACAATAACGGGTGGGCGCTGGATTGTATTGTCAATTTGATCAATCTGCTTCTGGCATGTTGACACAAAATCAGCTGCGTGTACTTTTGCTTTCCGCAAGGCATAACGAGGTCGATACGCCTGCTTGCGAATCTGTGAGTCCGCTGATGTAATCCGGTGATATTTAATCCCGGTTTGAACACGAGTCGTCCCATCCAGAATATATGGTGACAGGTAATCAACACTCAAAGACTCATCAAGACCGATATCACTGTAATATTCACGATATTCCGAATCACCCGGATACCCTTCATCAGCACTCCAGACTTGCGTCGAGGCCTCAGGATTTCGGGCAAACACATGAACCCCGTTGCCGCAGTCAAGTGGAGCATGGACACCACGAACAGGATGTTGACTGGCATTCAGTACACCGTGAGAATCTGTAAAACAGTACGCAATGCCGTGCTCGTATAAAATATCTTCAAGACCCGGGTAATATGCGCACTCCGGCAACCAGAATCCTCTGGGTTGTCTGTTGAACCGCGCCTGGAAGACCTCGATGCCGATACCAATCTGATTCCGCACAGCAGTTTCTGAGTGATTCAGCAACGGCAAAAACCCATGTGTTGCAGCGCTTGTCATTAATTCAAGATGACCCGATTGACTGAATCGCTCAAATCCACTCAATACGTCGTGGTGATAGTGTTCGCAAAACTGCTGCAAGGTTCGACTGAAAAAACGTCGGTATAACCTGGCCAGCCTGTGAAGCTCCGGCTCCTTGCGGGTTCTCCTGATCTCGCTGTCCGCAAGCTGTATCAAGGCTTGCAAATGAGCTACATAGCGCTCTCTGAGCAACTCATCATCAAGCATGTTGATCAGGGTCGGCGACAAAGACAGGGTCAGATTGAATGCAACCTGGTCGCGCTGCAATCTGTGCAGCATCTCAAGTAACGGAATATAACATTCAGTCAACGCTTCAAATAACCAGTTTTCCTCAAAAAAACTGGCATATTCCGGGTGCCGTACATACGGCAGATGTGCATGTAGAACCATGCAGAGATAACCGTTGTTCATAACACTCAGAATTTGATGCTTCGCCCTGAATGATTACTGTATAGAGGACTGGATGGAGCATCAATAGATTGCAACCCGGGTATGCCACGATAATCGTTACTGTGTTTGAGTGTCTCCATGATCAATTGATCAATCCCTGTTTCATCAAATTCCTTGCTGTCATCGTCATCACAGACCTTGATATCAACAGATCGATCCGCTTGTTCCAGATCAGGATGCGTCTGATCTTGAGGCAGATTAGTCCACTCAAAACCGGATTTACTCAAATGGTGTAATATCCTGTCATGCAGTTCTGCTTCATCAGGAATTTGCAAACAGTGTTGGCCTGTTTCCGGGATTTGCCTGTCCACGATTGTCTTTGTTTGAGGCTGGATAACCGGTTGCTCAACAGGTGCAGACAGCATCACAGCTCTGGGTAAATGGATGATATTGGATTCCGCAATCTGTTCAACCGTGAACGAGCTGTCACCCCATCCAATGATGCCTCTGTAATAAACATTATCGACTGGAGCGCGCAAGGTTTTTCGGCCAATGGGTTCATCCACCATCACATGGAATTGATTGTCTGAACGAAAATTGTGGTTTTCAATCGAGTCATCCCAGAATAATTGCAAAACCAGTGAATGGTGTTCACTTGACTGTTCTATAAATGCGGAGCCACCGATATTCCAGCATGCATGGATGTGATAAGGGTCAACCGGGTTAATCACCAGCTCAATCGTTTCACGGAGTGCATACTGATCAAAGTCATGACGAATTGAATCGCTGATTTGGCGTAATTCAGCACGCGTTAGTGAAAGTTTTTTCATCAGTTATGGCTATCGGCAATCAATATTCATGTGCAGCGATTTTATATTGAAGAATAAATACCAGAAAAACAACTCTTTATATTTGAAAAGGTGCGTTGAAGACGATGCCCGGTACAATTTGCGCAGCACACATTTACACATCAACACCATAACAGGTGCTGACTTAACGGTAGCAAAACTGGATATTTACAAATTTATTCTGCTGTTCATGCAGCCAGTTTACTGACCGCATTCAGCGTGGAAAGGATCTCACGATTGGATTGAATCACAGATGTTTCACTGTAATTCAAACCATATTTTTCGCAGACTGCTTTCACATGAGGGCGCATTTTCGGAAAATTGCAACGTGGAGTTCTGGGAAACAAATGGTGCTCAATCTGATAATTCAATCCCATGTAAATGTAATCCGTTAAGGCATTACCTTTGACATTCTGCGATGTCAAAATCTGCTGCTCCAGATAAGACATTTTGATATCCGGGCCGAGTTCAAGCTTGCCTTTGTGGTTGGGAGCAAACAGGTGAAACATGTACAACCCTTCCAGCATTGTTGAAACAATCAGAAACAGCAGAGCCTTTTGAAATCCCAGCAAGGCAAAAGGCAGAATATATCGCACACAAAACGACGCGACAAATAAAGCGATTTCCCAGTAAATCTGTGGCCCGAAATTTTCCCTGAAATAGTCGTATCGCTTGTATCGCATGGTCAGTGATGCCAGAGTGCCAATCGGATAATACGTCAACAACTGGTATTTTTTGATCCGGCTCATCATACCACTGAGGTTTTTAAAGCGGTAACTGGTAAAACAAAACGGAATCTCCATATCAGGATCTTTCTGCTCCTGATTCGGATATGCATGATGCCTGTTGTGATTGATCCGCCAGTTGTTGTAACACGCCGCAAAAAACAGTGAACAGCAATGCGCGAAAATATCGTTATTCAGCGGTCGCTTAAACATGGCGCGATGCCCTGCATCATGAACCAGTCCACCGACTTGAACCGAGAAAAATGCGAACAACACCGACCCCAGAACCACCATCATGGTATTCGATGCGTAATAGACGAGCGCAAAGCTGGCAAAAAAACCGCTGAATGATATCAGCGTGAGCATTAAATAAAACCCATATGCCCGGTCCAGCAACCCGGCTTTGGTGACTGTATGTCGCAGTTCCTTGTAAATCGCAGAGCTTTCAGCCTCATTTAACTGACTGACAGCGTTCAGCTCCTGCTCGGTCAAAATCGTATTCATGGTGATATTATTTTAATTGTATATTCGTGGTTTTTAAAATGCCGAGCAGGTCTTGATTGCAGCCACTTTGTCATTCAATGATTGTCAACATTAAACATAGCAACGTTAACTCATCCAGGCCTTTCAGTTCAGGCATCCGCCCTATCTCCCACAGTCAGGTCGTATCCCTCATTATAACGCCATTCAAGCAAATACAAAGGCTGCTGAACAACATCGTTTCAACCAGTCTGTGAATTCGGTGATAGATACTAACCAAAGTCAATAATCTAACCTGATCACAGTGAATGGATTCTCATTACGATGTTGTCATAGCAGGCGGTGGACTTGCCGGCCTCACTCTGGCTCTGCAACTCAAACAGCGCAACCCGGCACTGACTATCTTTATTGCAGAAAAGTCAAAAAAACCTGCACCTGAAGCCAGTCACAAAGTTGGTGAGTCCTCGGTAGAAATTGCCAGTCATTATTTTCGCAATAGCCTCAAGCTGGACTCAATTCTTGATCAGCAACTCCCCAAGTATGGCTTGCGTTTTTATTTCAGTCAGCACGGAAATCACAACATCGAACAACGATTTGAGCTGGGTGCCAATCAGATTCCGTCATTCAGGAGTTACCAGATCGATCGTGGCCGGTTTGAAAATCAATTGCTGGAACGCTGTCAGTCGCTCGGTATCCATGTCAGCTATGGCAATACCGTGACTCGAATCAATCTGGGACAACAACGCCACGAAATTGAAATCAAACAACTCGGCAACAGCCAGTCAATCAGCTGTTGTTGGTTGATCGATGCCAGTGGCAGACGCGCGTTGCTCAAACATCAGCTCAATCTGTTCAAGCCTTCAAACCATCAAATCAATGCAGTCTGGTTCAGAATTGATTCCACACTGGACATCAATACCTGGTCAAGCGATCCATACTGGCAGAAACGCGTGTCAATACCCAGATTACTGGGCACCAATCATCTGGTTGGAAAAGGCTACTGGATCTGGATTATTCCGCTCAGTTCTGATGCGACCAGCATCGGTATCGTCACTGATGCGTCTCTGCATGATTTCGACTCGTTAAATGCTTACCAAAAAGCGTTGGCATGGATGCATCATCATGAACCACAGTGTGCCGGGCTCATTCAGAAAACAAAACCAATTGATTTTCTGTGTCTGCAACAACTGGCATTACAAAGCAAACAGCTTTACAGTGACCAGGGATGGTTTATCACCGGAGATGCTGGATTATTCGCTGACCCGCTGTATTCATCAGGAAATGACTTTATCGCCATCAACAATACACTGATTACTGATTTGATCACCGGCGGCTATAGCGAGAAAGCGTTTAAACAGCGCTTGCAATTCAATCAGCATTTAATGCATAAATTGTTTCTAGGGTTTATGCAAATTTACCAGAACCAATACCCGATTCTGGGAAATGCCCGCATCATGACACTCAAAATCATTTGGGATTTCAGCGTCTACTGGGGTAGTATCGCATTGATCTTCATACAAAACCGAATCGACAGCAATGACTTTATGGAAACAGCCAGTCGTTTCCTTAGCAATGTCTTTAGTGTCAATTTCGAAGTTCAAACATTACTTAGAGACTGGGCCAGTCGTGACAATCACCAGCTGCAACAACCGGGTTTTGTCAATTATAGCGCCATCCCCTTTTTACAAGGCTTGAACAATAAATTTGAGCAGGCATACAAAGATGATGAATTGCTCGCTGAACTCAACAAAAACTATCAGCTGCTGACTGAACTGGCTTCTGAATTACGTTTTCAAGCCAGTCTGGAATATTCTGATTTAATTTCCCAGACCTCACCCAGCTCCACGCCAGATTCCTGCCATCTACAAACAGTTTTCGAACAGTTAAAAACAAACTCAATCTGAAAAGCTGTCTGGTTAAAAAGATATCCGCTATAACGCCCTTGAAATCGGTATATTGTTTCGCTGCTTCTCGTTAAACAGCACAACGATTCGCCTCGTAGCATCAAAAACACCCCCTTGATTCAAGAACTGTTCGCTTGGAGATTCTTTTTCCAGACAGCTTCTGAGTCTGTTTCTGTGTGCCTGTATTGATGAATCACACGCTGACTTACCTGTCAGTCAAACACGTATCAGCCGGTTTTCCTGAAACATTGCCCTGCATTTGATAAGATTGGTCATTTCTTGAATCAGACTGAGATCACTTGGCATTATCATTGCCAATACATCCACTGCAACATTACATGGAAACGACTGACATTAAAATTGTGGGTTATCAGCAATTAAAAAAATTGCGTATTGCCCTGGCCATATTCCAGGGTGTTAAATTACACAATCTTTTAAAGCAGGAGTCTGAAGAGACTGTATCCCACGACCAGGGCAAACGGGTGACGTATCTCACCGAATTGTTTACCCGTATCCATCGTGATATTTTCCGGGACTGGAAAGAACAGGCCACCGCTCCACATCGCCCCGGTACCATGGTTGATGTACACAAGCGTAAACTGTTCCGTGAATCCATCGAAGCTTTGGTATTGGAAGGTGATTTAAACGGGGATTCAGCATTATTTGATAATAATGGCTTTATCATTAAAACCGACAACATTTCATCCAGGCTGGCAGATTTTTATTTCACCATGCGAACAATCCGGCCGTTTGCTTATGGAAATCGTCTGACTCTGGATTTCTTTATGACCACGCTGGGTAATCTGCCTGCGTTCAAAGCGGTCTATGAAGAAGGCATCGATTTCAGACGACTGGCACCGGAGGACGCCTCTAAACTACACGATTCCGGCAGCAGTGTTGAGCAGATTGCCACTGTTTTCGATCATGCTCGCGATCCAGGTCGAAATAAAAGCCTGCTCAATATCCCCAACAGCTATGGTAAATGGCCCGAGAACAAAAAATATATTTTCGGCATACCGTTCCTGTCACACAAAACTGAACACGGCATCGAGTGTCTGGTGACTGTTAATGGTGGTTTGGTACCCATCAAAAAAATTCATGTTGACCTGTTTATGGCCGGTAAAAACATGGCCGATTATCCCTTGATCGGCAACAACGACACCATTGGTTATCTACCAGGAACAGACCCATTGCGGGCAGCAGATGTTAATGAAATCGATGGCATTACTATCGGAGCACAGGGTGAAGCTCCTCTGTTTTGTCTGGATGTCAATATGCTCACCGGACTGCGTGCACCCAGCCACACCGAATTAACAGAATTGATCAAGTCGTTTGCTGGCGCACAGGCAGATATTTTCGACCTGGCTGATAACACCTGGCTGAAATCAAAACTCATGTTGGCCGCTGGCCAGGATCAGAAGCTCAAACGCAGTATTGAAATTGCGTTTGAACGACTGCACAAAATGATTAACAAGCTGGAGCAGGAAACGCTTGACTTGTTTAAAGATAAAACTGTGGATTCCAGCCCCAGATTGTTCATGTCCATGGGAGGCGCCGGGGCCGGTAAAACAGCAGTGGAAGAAATGGCTACCGCGCAATGCGGCGACAATTATGTTATCGCCTCGCTGGATGAGTTTCGCAAAAAAAGCGATTTGTATACTGTGTTGACTGCAGCCAATCATCATAGCGACGACTATATGTATGTAGAACCGTTCGCTAAAAAACTCCGTCAGCAAGTTGCTCGTTATGCGCGCACTCATCACTACAACATTCTCTATGATGGTACCGGCATTCCATACGCACCACGTTATGTCGGAATTATTAACCGCTTCAAAGATGCCGGATTCAAAACCCAGATCACCGCAATCGATGCATTTCTGGTCAAACCCGAAGGCCGTGAAGATGAGTTGCCGCGCTCGGCCGTGCTAGAAAGCGTCAAAACCCGTTTCCAGCAAAGTAAACGTGCCCTGCCCTGGGTCGTTACCGTAGACAAGCATATTCGTGCACCCGGCTCGTTTTTTTCTGCGCTTGAACACAATGCGCTGGATAAGATTTCGTTATTTGCCAACGATGGTGCCAAGGATAAACACTACCTGGTCGCTGAAAGTTTCGATGTCGATGATGATCTGGTCACCACTTTACAGCAACAGCAACTCAACGGTTCATTGACCGCTTGTTTGATGTCATTGATCAGTCAGCGCGTTGATTCTGTGCTGAACATGCTGGCTGCCGGTAATCAGAATATGTTCGACAGCTTACTGACCAGAAACCCGTTCTTTCGTGAGGAAAATGTTGCCTACCAGGTATACAGCAGTGAAAAAGGCACACGAATCCTGGCCATTTACAATGTCAGGCGCATGGTTGATTTTGTGGAAAAGCGCCAGTTAAATCCCTATGCATCAGGCGAAGAAGGCTTGCTGCATTCACCCGACTCACTGGCATTCCATGTCGACCCCTTGGCTTTACGCCCCTGGATGACCCGCTTGCAGGATTCAGCAATCGAAAAAATTTAGCTGCATTATCCAGCATTGCTTGTTATATTCTGCGCAATCGTTGTAACTATCGCTGATGGTCACTACCAGACCCAATGTGGCCGACCATCGCCTCAATCAAATGGAATTGCCATGAATACATTTTCAAACATTCTAGACATTGACTGCCCCGATACACTGGAATGCAGCCAGAACGGAATGAACCCCAGCTTCGATATCACGTTTCGTACTGATGGCAAAGTGCCCTTTCCACAAATTATTGTTCATGGGCAAGGCACCCAGAAGTTATTTAACCAGCAAGACATTTCTCAGTTGGCACAAACACAGACAGAACATGCCTACAAGACGACAATTCCTGAAGGACTGCTCTCAAACGGCAACATCTGCATTCAGGTCGAAGGCTGTCGCAGGGAAAACCTGGATGATGCCGGTAGCGAGGACTGGATCAAGGCATTCCACGAGCTCAGACTGATTGCCAAAACAGCGCCAGTGCCTAAAATCGAGGTGAGCGGTTCAGTCAAAGTCTATTACGGCATTCATAAACACATGCACCAGCCGTATTATCAGGCTGACGACCCAGCATACTGGGATGGTGAAAAAGACCAGATTTTCGGATCCCGCAGCGGCAATTACACCAGCTTCATCCCTAACGCTGTCAATCAGTACTCTGGCGCTGACCTGCCACATGCAGGACTATCCACGAGCTGGAGCGGCACACTTATCGAACAGCTCAACCGCTGTTCAGACCAGGGTTTATGTGGTGGTGCATTCAACAACTGGAACCAGCAGTTAACCGATCTGGCAGATTCCAAAACTGCTCTGGGCCATCCACGTGTGGCATTCACAGCATTTGGATTCTATCATCCATTAATGGCATTGATTCCGGAACGCGATATCGTGCGCCAGATTGAATGGCACCGGGACATTATCCGCTCAACTTTCGGTGTCGACGCATCACGCATCCTGTTCCCGCCGGAAACCGCGTTTCATGTGCGGATGATACCGGCACTCAATCAAGCCGGCATCAAGGCCGTTATCTATGATTCAATTCATCGTTTCAGAGCCTGTCAGGATTACCCTTATGCCGGACCTGGTGAAGGACTACTGCCACCAAACCAGGCCGAACAATGCAACCCCGCAGTCGAAGACTGGTTACAACTGGATAACATCTGGGCCGGTTCCAAAATCTCGCCGACGTTGTTAAAACCTGAATATGTGGGTTACTGCGATGCTGATGGTAAACAACATAAGATTATAGCCGTACCAGCCGAACGCTATATCGGCAATGAAGATGCCCGTGGCGGATTCGGAGCCCTGCAATACCCAAGCGTACTGGGCCAGGTTTATAACCGCATTGCAGAAACTGGCAGCTTCGATGAAAAACACCCACCGTTTTTTGTGCTGCATTCCGATGGCGATAATCACGGTGGCGGCGCGGACAGTTATTACGGTCACAATACCGGGGAAATGGTGCGCTGGCTGCAAAACGACCCACGTTTTGAATTGACAGGGATTGAAGATTATCTGCAACGATTCCCGCCCAATCCTGAGCATACCATTCATATCGAACCCGGCTCCTGGAGCGGCGCTGATAATGGTGACCCGCAGTTTATGAAATGGTTCAGCCGTTATGACCAAAGTTATTCGCCCGATCTCAACTCCTGGGCTGTGCTGACCGCTTTCCAGAATCTGGTTTATACCCTTGAAGATTGTCAACCGCAACACCCCGCTCTGCATGATGCTATCCGCTTACTGTTAACCGCAGAAACCAGTTGTTACTGGTACTGGACCGGACAAACCAACTGGGACAGCCAGGTCACTTTCGCAGTCAATCACGGTTACAGGAAAATCCAGCCAATCGTTGCTGACCTGCTCAAGCAACACAACGATCAGACAGCACCAACCATCTTCTCACCCTGGGTGACACCGGAAAATCCAGGAGGTAAACGCTGGGGACAGGGTTGTTTGAATGATGCGGATCGAGAAGCGACTGTGCACAGCTTTGTTCATGATGTTTCAGGTCTCAAACATGTTGTTCTGGTCTTGAAAACTGCTAACGGCGAACATCGTATCGATATGCGCGATCTCGGCCCTTATCCGAGCCAGACCGGAGCCAGTCTCAGCGCCAATTATTACACCGCACAACTACCAGTTGGCACGGGTGATGTCCGTTATTACATCGAAGCTGTCGATCAACTCAATAACACGGCCAGGAGTTCGCTGGAGCGTATATATCTGGCATAAGCGAAGACCGAACAATCAAACAGATATGATCAACCGGTATTCCATTAAACAACAGCCACGGCCGCGTTACAAACATGGATAAACCCAGGGTTCTGATCAGCGAGTCACTGTTAAGCCATGTCGCCAGTGTTGAAAGCCAGCATCAATCAGGCTTGCTCAATACAAACCTGTTGTCTGAATATTTCCAACTGCTGCCTGTTCATCATGCCATGCAGCAGGTCTTAATCCACGACAACAATGCACAAACCTGTATTGAGCTGCCTGGAGCGGATGGTCAAACAACATTGATGCAGCTCGACCTTGAGAAAATCTGTGGTTATGTCATGTATCCGAGTGATGAAACCGGAGCCAGTACCAGAGAGCAAAACCTGACCAAACCTGGCACACCACCCTCCATCAACGTGCAGGCATTGCAGTTCATGCGCCACTTTCCATCTATTCCGGTTGAAACGCCGACACGATTAAAGAGCAGCTATCAAATACGTGAAAATTTTTTTGAACGTGTATTCGTATTATCACGCTGGTTGAATCTGATCAAGACAGGATTGAACGCTGACCATCTGGTTAAATTTCATGCCCGACATAAACTGGCAATCATGGCTCACGCCGACACCCGTGATCTGGGTCAGCTCATTGCACAACTGAAAAAGAACAATGTTCAATCAATCGCCGGGGAATACATCAAATTATTGATGAACACGTTGGCCGCTGAAGCGACAGTGTCTTCACATGTTAATGTAATACAACATATTCAGGGCTATTTGAAGAAACAACTGTCCGCAGATGAAAAAACAGAACTTGCTGAATTAATCGAAGGTTATCGACACGGTGAAGTCTCCAGACTGGCGCCAGTCACTTTGCTCAAACATTTTTTCCGGAAACACCCCGATCCTTATATTCTCAATTCCACTTACCTGGATCCAGTTCCTTTTGCATTGACAGTATTCGAGCAATCAGCGTGAGTCAGCCATAAATTCAATGAGTGCGTTCAGCACGTGTTGAGGTTGCTCTGAATGGACCCAGTGACCGGCATCATCGATCTGCTGTCTGGTATGCCCCGGGAAATACTCATCCATTAGCGCTACATGCTCAGGCAACACATAATCAGATTTGCCACCATGAATCAACAATGCGGGTTGGTCATAGTTAAGACCGACAGGCAGTTCCGGAAATCCATTAATGTGTTCAATCGAACGCTCCAGTGTTTGCACTGGTATACGCCATTGATAACGGCCAGAGCGATTGACAAGATTTTGCAGTAAAAATTGCCTGACATCAGCTTGCTTGACATACCCCGCCAGGTCATCATCGGCCTGTTGTCTTGACTTGATCAAATCCAAAGGCAAGCTGTTCAGGCCTTTGAATATTGAACTGAATGTATTGTTGTATCGGACCGGAGCAATATCCACGACTACCAGCCTGCTGATCAATTTGGGGTACATCAAAGCCAGACACATGGCGACCTTGCCACCCATGCTGTGACCGATGACTATGCTCTTTTCAATTCCCTGCTGATCTAGAAACGCAACTACATCAGCCGCCATTACAGGATAATCCATGTGTTCAGAGTGTGGTGACTGCCCGTGATTTCGCAAATCCGGCGCACAGACAAAATACTGTTCGGCAAGACGATCTATAAAATAACTCCAGTTCCGCGAAGAGCCGAACAAGCCGTGTAAAATAATCACCACCGGGTTTGCACGATCACCACGGACGACATACTTGAGATCAACTGTCTGCATCATCTACTCATGTCATTGTCTTCTGAAAATAAGCCAATAGTACCTTGAAAATAACAGCGTCAGTCCATAACGAATAACAGTGAACTGGAGTTATACATCAATGTTGTCAATTCACAGAGACAGATAATTTATTGCCCTTTATTACACATCGGTACGTCCATGGCTTCCCAATGTCATCTATAATCAATCCCAGGAGACGTTTGCATGCAATCTTTAAAAATTTTATATCTTTGCCATCGCTTCCCATATCCTGGGAATGACGGCAGCCGGGTCCGCTCGTTCAATTTGATCCGACATTTTAAAAGCCAGGGTCATCAGGTGACAGTCGCGTCATTGACACGCTCGGATCATGAAACAGCTGCCGGTGAACCGCTTAACGAGTATTGCGACAAAGTTATTGCCGGGCAAGTCAGCGAAGCTGTCCAAAATTGTCGCATGGTTGCATATTTGTTCACACCTGTACCATCATCGATAGCATATTTTTATTCATCCCGACTCAAGCAACGCATTGCCGAAGAAATCAGCACTAACCGGCCCGATCTGATTTACGTGCATTGTTCATCAGTTGCTCACTATGTCGCTGAATACGACATCCCTAAAATTATGGACTTTGTTGATATGGACTCAGCCAAATGGCTGATCTACTCCAGGTTCAAATCGTTCCCGATTAATCTCGGTTACTGGTATGAAGGTATCAGACTGCGGCGAGCCGAAAAAAAGCTGGCTCAACAATTTTCAGTCTCAACCTGTATTACCCGTACCGAACTGGATACACTCAACAACTACAATCTGGATATTGATGGAGACTGGTTTCCCAACGGTGTAGACAGCGATTTTTTCTGCCCTGATCCTGATCCCGGAAGCTATCAGCCAGACACCATCAGTTTTATCGGGCGTATGGATTATTACCCGAATATCGAGGCCATGCTGCGCTTTTGCAATGACATTTTGCCGTTAATTCAGCAACACAAACCCGATGCCAGAATGATCATTATCGGTGCTAACCCTGCACCTGAAATCCGCCGACTTGAACAACTCAATAGCGTAACTGTGACTGGAACCGTGGATGATGTGCGTGATTATGTACGCAGCTCAGCTGTGATGGTGGCGCCATTAAACATTGCCCGCGGCACCCAGAACAAGATACTTGAAGCCATGGCAATGGGTGTCCCTGTCGTATGCAGCTCAGTCGCCGCCAGAGGCGTGGAAGCTGAACACGGCAAAAATATTCTGGTTGCTGCAAACAACCAGGAATGCGCCGACCAAGTCTTACACGTTCTGAACAATGCCGAACAACGCCGTTCGCTTAGTCTTGAAGGCCGCACCCTGATCGAGCAGCAATACACCTGGGACAACGCGCTGCAACGTTTGAATACAATTGTCGAGCGCTGTCTTTCTGGCAAGTAAACTGGTCACAAGCCAGATCAATCAGTCATCACTGCCAAACTTGAATCTGTTTTCAGCCTGATACTGTTTTTCCTGAACCTGCGGCATACAGAATAACGTGTGGTTGGTTAAATTCACACGCGCTTTGTTGACCTTCTGCTTGGTACCCATATACTCCACAGCTTTAGCGATACGCTCCGGAATCTCTCTAGGGTCTTCCGGTCTCAGCAACAGTTTATAACCCTTGAAGAAGTCTTCATAAACCGGAGAGCCTGGAAACCCGGGAACATCTTCTGACATTTTGTCAGTAACACAATCAGCCATATCTTCAGGATCCAGCTTGTAATCAGCAATTTCCTGGTCTTGACTAAATTGTGTGACCAATAAATCTTCGTATTCAGAGCGTTCCTTGCTGCACCCTGTAATCACCAAAGTCAATAAAATAAGCACTAATCTAATTTTCATAAAACCTCTTTTTTCAGTGCGGATTGTTAACATTGAACCTGTGACAAATGAAGGAATCCCTCCCTTCACTGTAGCCAGTTACTATATCATATCACCATCCAAATCCAGTCAACTCAATCATCAACTTGATTGGCAAGCCGGGCAAATTCATCAAGACTGAGTGTTTCAGCGCGCCGACCCGGATCGATATCACAAGCCTGGAGCTGTTCAGGCGTCAGCAAGCCTGACAGTGTATTGCGCAGAGTTTTACGCCGTTGCGCAAACGCTTGCGTAACCAGTTGATTAAACGCATTAAATGCATGAATGACGACTGGAGGAGATGCATGAGGAACCAAGCGTACAATACTGGACCAGACTCTGGGAGCTGGATAAAAACTGTCGGGACTGACATTAAACAATCGATGAATCTCACAGTGATACTGAGAAATGACTGACAATCGACCATATTGTTTGCTGCCAGGATTGGCTGCAAGACGTTCCGCCACTTCTTTCTGCAGCATAAAATGCATATCGTCGATGCAGTCAGCCTGATCAAGCAAATGAAATATCAAAGGCGTCGATATATTATAAGGTAAGTTACCAATCAGTCGGAATGTGTCAGGGGTTGCGCGATTAGAAGTGTTTGCCTCAATCAGTTCTGTCAAATCAAGCTGTAACGCATCGAGTTGGTGAATGCGTACTTGATCCGAACCTGTATATCGACGCTCCAGCATTACCGTCAGATTGCGGTCCAGCTCGATTAAATTCAGGGACTGGCAATGATTGCACAAGCGGTCTGTCAGTGCGCCCTGCCCAGGCCCGATTTCCACCAAATGCTGGTGGACTTGAGGATTAATCGCGTCAATGATCTGACTGATGACAACTTCATCGGTAAGAAAATTCTGCCCGAAGCGTTTACGTGGTTTATGCGCCATTGCTGTGTTTTTTTCTGGCCAGCCCCGCAGCCAGTTCAATCGCCGCTTGCATACTGCCGGTATCTACCTGTCCGGTACCGGCCAGATCCAGTGCTGTGCCATGATCCACCGAAGTACGAATAATCGGCAAGCCCAGGGTGATATTGACAGCCTGGCCAAAACCGGTTTGCTTGAGTGCTGGCAAACCCTGGTCATGATACATCGCCAGCACAACATCACACCGCTCAAGTTGCCTGGGTGTAAACACGGTATCGGCTGGTAACGGGCCGATCAGTGTCATACCTTGCTCACGGAGTCGTTGCAGCTCCGGTTCGATAATATCCACTTCTTCCCGGCCCATATGTCCATCTTCACCGGCATGTGGATTCAGCCCACACACCATAATGCGGGGCTGATCAATACCAAACTGTTTTTTTAAATCACCATGCAGAATGTTTAAAACCGAATGCAGTCGTTGTGCAGTGATTTGAGCCGGAACCTCAAGCAGCGGGATATGTGTGGTCAATAATGCAACCCGCATGCCTGGCGATGCCAGCATCATCAACGGCGTGGCTTGACACAATTCACCCAAATATTCGGTATGTCCGCTGAATTCAATGCCGGACTGGTTGATGATGCCTTTGTGAATTGGACCAGTCACCAATGCGTCACACAAATTGTTCTGACATGCCAGCGCGGCCTGAGTCAATACATCCAGTACATAACCGGCGTTGGCAATATTGAGTTGGCCGCTCTTGCTTGCATACAGGGAATCAACCGGAACATAATGCAAGACACCTGACCCTGACGGTTGCGCTGGACTGTTGAGATCGACCCGACGCATTTCCAGTGACCGTCCCAGTTCAGCAGCTCTGGTCTGGTGTAACCGGGGGTCGCAGTAACAAATGATTTGGCAATCGAATTCCGTATCCGCCAGCAATACACATAAATCCGGGCCAATACCTGCTGGCTCACCGGGCGAAACAGCAATACGCGGGATGAATTCAGGCATGGTCTTGGCGTTGCTCAAAGGGTATATCAGTTCGGATTCGAGTCAGCACAGGTTATCGGTTTAAACTTCAATACAGCTGATCAACTTTAATCTTCCGGATCACAAAGCAGTTGATTCACTCTCTGATAACGCTCCAGAGTTCCAATATCCATCCATAATCCGTCATGATATTCCCCTGTGACTTGACCCGTCTCAATTGCTTGCCTTAATAACGGCCCCAGTGGTAGACGACCTTGCGGTAAACCATCGAATAAACCCGGGTGATAGATCCCGATACCGGCAAACGTCAACATATGTTGTGCCTGATTCACAACATTCCGGTCGAGTAAACCAAAATCGCCTTGCGGATGATGGTCGGGATTAGGTACCAGTACAAGATGAGCAGTTGATACAGTTTGATCCCGCAAATGAGCATAACAATAATCCGTATACACATCACCATTCACAACCAGAAATGGCTGGTCCTCAAAAAACCATAACGCGTTGAGTATACCACCGGCAGTTTCCAATGCCTCTGGTCCTTCTTCGGAATAACTCAGCCTGGCCCCCAATTGCTTTCCAGTCTTGAGATAATCACGAATCAATTCACCCTTGTATGACAAATTGATGATGATATCGGTTATCCCATGAGCAACCAGATTGCAAACAGTCCGCTCAATCATTGGCACACCGGCAATTGGTAATAACGGTTTGGGTTGTTGATCAGTCAATGGCCGCAAGCGTTCACCTCGGCCTGCTGCCAGAATCATGGATTTCATTTAGGCGATATCCAGATATACTTATACCAACTGAGCGGGTCGAATCATAATATCCCACTTGGGCAAATCCGGATTTCGTTCAAGCCGTGTTTCCACCTTGCACATTGTTTTCTTGGTGAGTTTGATTCCTTTCTCATAGACTTTTCGGCTCAATTCTACGACAGGATGGATGCCTTTCCATGTCATACTTTTGGCCCATGCCAGCATGGTCTGTACGTCCACTAGCTTGGCGCCGTTCCAGTGCTTTTCCAAAATGCCCCAGCAACGCTCAATTGGATTGTATTTGCTGTGGTACGGTGGGTAATAGAGGAGTTGAATGGGTTTGCCAATGTGGTCAGCGAACGCCACCATTCGCTTGAGAAACTGGGTGCGCCGACCACTGCTTTCCGGCCCATTGTCGGCCTTGATCTGGAGCAGCGAACAACGGACTTGCTCCTCAGAGGATTGATCTTTCCACCAGGCGTAAAGGCGATCGACGATTAAGTCACTGGTCTTGGCGGAACTGCCAAAAGTCAAATGCAGTTGTCCAGTGTCTTCATTAACAATGCCAAACGGTGTGTATTTCTCTTTGCATCCCATGTCGTGATCGGCTGCCAGGGTGTCACCTCGTGTTGTACCGCCTCGGGAGTAATCACCGATATTGACTGTGGCTTTGCAATCCATACTCAATCGTAAAACGGTCTCTGTTGCGGTGGATTGGCTCTTGTTCTG
>JAHZJL010000246.1 GCA_022600935.1 Gammaproteobacteria bacterium | reverse complement strand
TGGTAAAATTCACGCAGACGGCTTTTTGATTCAGCCAGAATTCCCCGGCCATTGGCAATGAATCGCTGGGTGCGATCAATCTGCTTTAACCGTTTGGATACTCGCATCGCTGCTTCCGACAATAATCTGTCGCCAAAATCACCGATATTTAATGGCATCCCACTCCCCGAATCGTCTTAATTGTCGTTTGCATTGACAGAATCTCTTTAATGAACTCAACTCTCAAGCGCCTGGGAAAGCACTGGTAAAAAACGGGAAGTAATTTTCTTGAATCCAGCCGATGTGCCGTGAATTTCGTCAATCCAGTCGCTAACATCTGTTAACGTGTTTCTACAGTCCACCAACCACACGCCTGTATCGAACGGATTGGCGGAGATAAGCTCCAGCATGTTATACAATCTGTCGATCATAAACTTGATGATATTTCGGCGCAGATCCTGATCGTGAATCTCACGTTGATCCAGTGGCTTGCCTAACCATTCATTGTTATCGGCATGACGAGGGGAGCGTGGGTCATCGTTTCCCCAGGGAAAAGGAAACGCATAGTCATATCCATGAATAATAATCGGTAATTTCGCGAACTTAGGTTTTGCCCGAATATCATTAATAACCTTAGTGTAAGCCACTTGCAGAGAACTGATTTTTTGCTCCAGAAAATCAGTTTCAATGTGGCCTTCAACATCATTCTTGTCGCCGTTAAAGTCTTTGACCAGATCTAACAGAACCGGGCTTTTGGTTTCCGGATCTTCACCGATAATATCGTTTCCGGCTGCAGAAAACAGAAATCCTCTAACCTCATCCTGATGCTTGTTTAAAGCGTCTAAATACTCGGCACGACCGAATACAATGTTCTGAGCTGTGTCTCCAGCAGCACCAACCGACCACACCAGATAATCGTCTTCCAACTGATCAACAATTTCTCGAACCAGGAGAGGAAACTGGAACCAGCTGTCGCCCTCAGACACCAGAACCGGCAAGTCTGATCCGAGTAATTTCCTGCGGCGAAATCGTGCCTGGCGCCGAAACCTGGACAGCCCATTACCGATTTTTAAAGCATTTTCAAACTCGATATCTTCCTGTGTTAATTCAACTTTTTCGGGATCTGGTTTTATCGTAAAATCAAACCCGCCCTGGCCGTGTTCAATACGTGAAAACGAGAGCAAAACATCATCATCAGTTTCCGGATTACGCGCTAATTCAAGATATTCATTGTATGTCATTTTAGACATGGCTAACCTCGCGATTAAATTGGGAGCACCTGTCGAAAGCCATAGAATGAGAAAGCCAGAAACAGGCACTGTTCAGTCAGAAGGGTTATACTTGTCGTCAATCCCTTTGCTTTGATTGAAATACTTAAATGTTGAAACTCCGGGTTTTTATGCCGTGTATAAGCATCAACTATATAAAACCGGTTATAACAAGTTTATTTAATTAAAAACATCGACTCTGGATCTCTCTGTGTTGCAGTTAACGGGTTATTGAGGTTATCCCGCCAGGGTGGATGTTGAAAATGGATGCGATGATCACAACCTGAGGACGCGATGGACTGATCAAACACTGGCTTGCCAATTGGTGGACTCCATTCCAGACCTTGAACGGCAACAGCTTTTAGCTTTTTCTGTTGATTGCCAGGCAAACTGGTTCCAGTTTCATCTGATTGGGCGATTTTTTTGATCGTCCCTTTGTTTGACACGGAGATGTCAAAT
Source organism: Gammaproteobacteria bacterium (assembly GCA_022600935.1). GTDB lineage: Bacteria > Pseudomonadota > Gammaproteobacteria > Methylococcales > DRLZ01 > DRLZ01. The sequence continues at coordinate 23,665 of JAHZJL010000246.1, read as the reverse complement.
ATCAGTGGCTTGTAGTTTTGAATATGATGTTTAACCCATAATCTGAAATCGTCCAATGTCGGGTCATTCGCGAACTCTGGTCTTTGTCCGGCATATCTGATCTGCAAAAATTTTGGCGCTACGCCTTTGACACCGGGTTTAAGACCGGCTTCAGAAATCTGGTAAAGTTGCCTGACAGTGGTTTCCAGATCGACATGCTCAAACACTTTTTTGGTCGCGATAAAAGACAATAAACCGGCATGTCCACCGCTTTCGATTCGCTTTAAAACAGAGACATCCGGTGCATTGCGCATGCTTACGTCAGCAACGGTTAAAACACCGTCGATACCTTCACTGGGTGAGCGTCCACCAAGATCATCTTGAGTGATAAAGTTAGCGGTTTTAACGGTTTGATTGTTATCCAGAGTGGGGAAAATTTTGCCCACAAGGGACAATGATTTAGTGTCTCGATTGGAAACACTGGCCCCTTCAGTCGAGATACGGCCAATGATTAAGCCTTTTGAACCCTGAGCAAAAAAACCACTAAGATTTTCAGGTTGAGTGGCTCCATTGGTTTCCTGTTTATCGATGATCCAGTGACCCGCAACACAAATCCCGTTAGGGTGAACATAACGGTCCCAATCATTTTCAGCGTAATCATGAGGGACATCCAGGGTACGGGAAGATGCTCTCAGGAATCCGTTCTTGCTGGTCAAATCGGTCAGCAAGCGGCGACGCTTCAGCGATTCAGGTGTGACCTCAACCTGTGGCAGTGTTGTATATTCACCAACGGACACAATGTCCCACACTGTATTAAAAGAACTACCTTGATAAGCCGTACCCGGAGCGTCAAAATGTCGAAACTGATCTTGTGCTGATTGATCGCTGGTTTGACAGGCTGACAAACCGATCAGCAAAAATAACTGCAGATATTTGGCTCTCATTGTTCATATCCTCTGAATTTGGAAATGAATCCGTGTTTACTGCATTAATCAAAAACCTCATCTCCAGTGATCAATAGGAAATTCAAAGCGCTTCCCTCGTTTATAGGAATGATTTAATTGATTTCTTAACGGGTATTTTGCAACAATAACAACCGCAATTGTTCCCGTGTCTGTCTCAATTTCGACTTCAATCGCTTACGCCATCTGAGCATGACCATAATAGCGATCACGATACCGACAAACAGCCAGGAGTGGACCCGAATCACGTAATGGATAAAATGCTCGAAATAAGCCGGTAAAATATACTGAAAAACATCGGCGATATGGCCAAAAACAGCCTGGAAAGCATTAGAGGGTTCAGCAGGTATCGGAGCGCCATCCGCATTAGTCCATAACCAACCTGAAACTAAAATCACCAGTAACGTGAATTCGACAAAGATACGGTACATCCATTGCAGTTGATCCACATAATTGTCGATCTGGTCCCGGCAAGCCTTCCATTCATCCTTGTTCTGCGCCGATTGCACTGACGTCAGCGGCTCATGCAACGGCGTATCCACGACATCGAACTCATAAGGCAGAAAACCGGGCGCATAGCCCGCCACATTTTGCCGGATACGCTGCAAGACACTGTTGTGTATTTTAACGTTGCCATTAATCTCGCTGCACAACCTGGCAATATCTCGCGGCTGGTAGCGATAGTAGACTGCAATACCCTCGCGTGAATCATAAAGCCGGTCATAAACATCGGCATTGGCTTCAAACCACGCCTGTACCCCTGGCTTCAACACCAGCCCTTGATCGATCGCACGCCTCAGCATCCAGTCCATACTGAAATCGGACAAGCCGGTTCTGGCATAACCGCCGCCAACATTGGAGTGGACACCACTGAACCAGACCTGTTCGACAACACCGGAAAACCGGTTGGCTGACTCATTCCATACCATAGGGTCAAAGGTTTTCCGTTCGTCATCGATGGATAAAGCCTGGCAGGCATAATGCATGGTTTCGTTGAGTTCGTAATCGTAGAAGCGATGAGGCCAGATCGGGTCGGTTACGCAGTCCAGCCAACTGAAAAACCAGTCAAAGGTAATACTCCAATCTTTTGGGAACCCCAATGCCGATACTGTTTCCCAAACACCGATAAACTGGATTGGTAATACACCGTTGGGTAAATATTGATTGTCATGCAACGCTTTTGTTACCTTGAAATCGTTAGCGGCCTGTCTTTGATCTTTGCCAATGCCTTGGTAAGCATTCATCGCCTGAGCAATATCCGCTCTTAATACATTACTGCTTTTCTCCAGACCCTGATCATCATAACGATTCACCAGGCCACAGGCATACAGCATTCCGGCTAGCGCGCGGACGGTCGCGCCTCCACGGCTGAAACCGAACAGATAGATCGCATCGCCCGGATCGTAATTGCGCGCCAGAAATTCATACAAATCGCAAATATTGGCTTTAAAACCAAAGCCGAATGCCCTGGCCAGGACTCTGAAGTATTTATTCTGATTTTCCTGGGCGGCAATCCCGTTATCGTAACAAGTAATCTGCGGCTGTTGCGGATGATGAAGATCGATCGATTTATACAGCTTATAAATGTTGGTATCTTCGCCATAACCGCCCTTGTTCCCGGTACCGTCCGAACAAAGTACAATATTTTTAGTCATCATCCGCTCGGCCCTCGTGTTTAGCCATCAAAACATCAGTCGAAAACTTCATCACCAGTGGGCTCAATATGAGTAACCTGATTCATATGTTGTCTAAATCTGGATAATTCCCGATACATTCTGAATCGCGCCCGATTAAGATTGCCCAAAGGTTTGTGTTCTGGCAAACAATGCCAAGGGTTCATTTTCAAGCGTTGAGTGAATTCCGCCATTTTGTCGTGATCGTAGTGTTGTCTGGGCATATGAACCGTGGCCACCGGAATAAACGGTGATGTGGTTTCTGACCAGCGCACTGCACTGTTTTCAATCGGCATTAAATGCGGGTCGGTTTGCAACTGAATCATCAAGTCGAATTCCACATCTTTCTCGTCCAGAGTCTTGATCAAGTTGTCACGTAAATAATTAAACGGCACAGAACCAAACGGTAACCCCGGGATTTTTTTATAGACCTCGGTTTTTGGTGCAAACGAATACATGACAGCTTGTCCTTCGCCAAGCAGGTAAGGCGTGCAACTCCAGTATCGTTGCCCAAGCGGGTTATACTGGGTCTCGTTCCACAAGCTTTGCTGGGCCATGTCGAGAAAATGTGAATCAAAGGGGTTGATAAAGTAATACAACGCCATATCAAGCAGACTCCAATACTGTAATTTGACATTTTCTCTGGAGTTTGGAGTCACAAAGGTGGGGCCACCGGTCGTTGTGATGAAGTCCTGGGTGTATTTCTCTTCGTCCATCAGTTTTTCACCGGGTACTCCCATCAGTTTGACCGCCATGCTCATAAAACCGACATCTTCGATGTCAGCCGGAACGTTGGGGCCGGGACCGGAATATCGGACATAAGCCGGATAACTTTGCGGATTGGCAAACACACCGATTCGGCAATGCTCAGGAATATCGTCGCGAATTGTCACTGTGGCACGCAGCACACCATGTGTTTTGGTGTTGCCACCACGTTCGTAACCGCCGGGTTTGAAACGTCCACGCATTTGATCCGCCATTAAATCAATAATCTGGTCCAGGCTGTGTTCTTCGTCCGCATCGACTGTTTCCTCGGCCAGTTGCTTACCTTCATCATGCCGCTTGCGATTAATCAAATACTGAACAACCCGTTCAGCAGGTAGACGAAACAATGCATTCAGCTGGGGACGAAACCAGGGTTCCAGGCGCCGCTCAAAATTCAGCAAAGCGATCAGGATGTCATGGATAAATTTGAGAATACGTTTTTTTATCGGATTCATTATTGATCTCTCCTGTTCGCTGGCAATGCTGCAATATATCTGATCGCACTCAATCCCGGCATAAAAAAATAGCCGCCGCCTCGAACCGTGACAAACTGGGACAGATCACAAATTTTCCTGGTTGGACCACTGGCATCAGGACGGCTGAATTGACTGGTTAATTCTCCACTCAAGAGAGGTTCCCGATTGCCCAGCAACGGATCTGATTCCTGTCTCAAGCCGCCGAATTTGGTACTCATTAACCAGGCATTCTGAATAAACTCAAACTGACGCAGAATATTGCCAGACAAACACATGAACTGGAGCCCGCGTTCTGCGTCCGGAGCATCAGGTCTGGATGCTTGTTCAGGAGTCAGGGCAGCTCCATAGGGACGCCCTCGTCTCAGAATGCGGTGAAAACGGCTTGAAGCAATCAGATCTTCATTGTCATCGTTTGCAAAGCCTAATATTTTCTTGATGCGGGTGAACAATCCGGTTATGCGTGGAGGTAAATCTCCAGTTCGCGGGTTGGCTCTGCGAATGTGAGCCCCAATCGGGCATTGTTGCCCTTTGGAATCAAAATTGTAAGTAAAGTGATTGAATGAATTTGAGCGTGGAATTCCGGGAATGGGTTCAGTCGTTTTATTAACCAATGGTGTACCGTCAAGCTGTCTGCCCACCATCGCTGCGGCCAGTTGCTCGCGTTGTTGCGGATTGGAACCAGTGGCTTTATCCATAAATTGCCAGAACCCGGGTACATCCTGGGCCAGTTGCCGCACAACCAGATAACTGCCATTGCGTCCTAAATCTTTTAGCCCGGGTTGTTCTTCAGCATCAGGCAGCTCGGCACTGAACGGGTCCGAACCTGGATCAATTAACGGACGTTCCGAATATAGACCATATTCATTGGGATAGCCCAAAACGACTTCGCCGACGGCAAGAAGATTTGAATACTGATCGCGTTGATGTTTGCCCCTGCTTTGCAGACCTTCCCAATCAATGACTGGCTCACTGATACCGTCTTTAAAACCAAATGGTTCCTTGCCACCCAGATCGCTAGTGGGTAGATGTGACAGTATTTGGAATGCGGTTGAAAAATCACTGGATTCGATGGATTGATGCCAGCTTGGTGTAGCGCCTTTTTTAGAATAGATCAGCAGTATAACGTCCGGTACCTGTTCAGCATTGCCACCCCATTGCCAGTAAGACGGCGAATTGATACCGACATCTCCCAATCGACGAGACCGACTTTCGTTGCCTGACATGCCGAAGATGAATTCATCTGAAAATTGTTGGATAACCGGTTCAATCACACCCAGTTTGCGCAAACCGTTAACCGAGAAGGCAATATGCAAGGCTGATTCAGGTGCATGATCAGCTTTGACCGCGTTGCTGACTGGTGCCGTTTTCAACCAGCGTTTGGCTGCATCCACATCGTTAATCGTTAATAACAAAAAACAGCTATCGGATAGTTTCCCATGCCCAAATCGCAGCAACGCTTGTAAATCATCAAATGGAAAGTGACCTGATGTGCTCATAGTCCGTCTCCTTATTCGCTAGATCAGGCTTAACCAGTCGCGTATCTCGGCGTCACTGGATTGACGAACCTCGACGCCCTGGCGAATGCGCGTGTTTCGAATTAAATCGGTAACCGTTAAATCCGGATAGGCTTTGTACCAGACTTCAGAACGGACTTGATGACGCCGTTGCGTGTACTTGAATTGCATTTCCCGATAAGCACCTTGTTTAATCAGCCATGTGGTTGTTGGGTAGCCGACACTGTTGCTGAACGTCAGATTCAGGCCCCAGCCGACCTTGTTGATAAAATCGTCCATATAGCTCTCGTGGCTGCCATCGTAATTACTGGCGAAAAATGCCCTGTGATTGTTATCCAGAAATACCCAACGGGCAAAATGAATGGTTTTGATGCGGGACAAAAAACCCCGGTTGAAGACGTGCCGGGCCGCATAGTCAGTGATCAGCATGATCAGTTTATAAAGAAGCAGGCGAAACAGCCCGGGTTTGATATCACCAAATACATTGAACTGATTGCTGAGATACCAGTCTTCCTGAGCCGCCAGGCCATCTATATGTTCGCGGCTCGGTCTGATGAACAACTCGGGATCAGAGCGTTCCAGAAAACGCAGTTTCAGGGCAAAAAACGGTGCAATGATTAAAAAAAACGGGGTCAATAACAACAAAAACAAGGGTACACCGACCAGGTGCAAAACATTCCTGATTTTCCAATCAAACGGAGTTGGCTCAGGCGGACTGAGTGTCAAACGGCCCGCGTGTTTTTCCATTTCGACATGGGATAACAATGCCTGGCGCAGTTGCCGTGTATTGTCACGGCCTATACTTTCGACGTTATCCTGTAACCAGAGACTGAGGTTGTCGTGTAAAGCAGCTTCTTCACGGACCTGTTTGACTGTACGTCCAAGCCAGTTGATGTAATTGGCCTGGGGTTTGACGTTGTGTGACGTCATCCAGCTCAGCAAATCACAAGTGTCATCATCAAAATCTTCACAGTAGGCAAAAATTTGCCTTAAACCACTGCCTGCACGTTCAGTCAGTTCGGCGAGAAAAGATATTCTGTCCCCGTCAATATCGCCAAGAAAAACCAGTGCAGGTCGCCAGGGTCGGGGAGTCACACCGAATTCCCGGATTTCATCGAGAATATCCGACTCAATAATCATGAACCGGGCAACGTGGATACGCTCAAACTGGCCGAACGGCACCAGACTGTTGTCGGGATCTGCGTTGACAGGTGATGATGTCATGGTGGCCAGAAAGTCACGCAAATATTGAACTTGATTATCGCGGATTGTTGCAACAATCATAAAATGAGATTGAGGTGTCATCAGCTTCTCCTCAAACGCCAGGATTGAGCGGCTAAGCTTTGTAATCTACAGTCAAGGCGAAATCCAGAATCCGTTTTTTACCCCACCACACCTTGCCCAGGTACACACCGGGTTCGACTTCACGAATTTCGTCCCGGATCACTCTGGCGACAAACGATGTTTTTGAATAATCGATCACAATAGTCTCATTGCCATCCATCCAGCTCGCATCGCGATAGACTTTGGCGACAATAAATTTCCAACTGAATGGGGTTATTTTGTTGACTAAAATTCCTGCGTCTCCGCCTGCACAGAACAAATCGAACACTTTGCCTTGCCAGGCCAGCCAGCGTGCCAGTACGGCAACAATTTTTGACAGGCTGGAACCAGCCAGTATGGCCGTTCCCTGAGTGTCACCGAGCGGTATCGATCCGGGCATTGAATTTTTGTAGATTTCATCAAGTTCTTCGCGTGATTTACCCAACCACGATTTAACTGTGTCATTCATTGATATTACTCCTTGCCTGTTTTACGCATTTCTGCTGCATCTGCATAAACCTGGCGTCTAACTTCATTCATTCTGCCCAATGGACGGTGTGCAGCCAGGCATTGCCAGGGGTTAAAATGACTTTGCTCGCATTGTTGCAGTGCATGCGGTGTATCAAAGTCCTGATTTTCAATGGTGATGGTCGCGACTGTTTGAAATGGTGACAAGACTTCATCCCATATCACCGATGCATCCTCGATAGGCATGGAATACGGGTCAGTTTGAATCTGGACCGCAAAATGGAAACAGGCACGTTGTTTCTCGAGATGCGACTTGAGCGCCGCACGCAATTGATTTTCCCCAGGGTTGACCGGCGCGTTAGTCGTATAGTCGGAACACGGGATCACTGAATATTTAACTACCAGCTCACTACTTTCGCCAAGACAGAAAGGCACTGTGCTCCAGTAACGGATATCCAGCGGGCTAAAATGTTTTTTGCGTGCTTTTAAACCAGTCCAGAGAGATTTCAGATGCGAATCAAACGGATTGAGAAAAAACCACAGTTTTTGGTTGTTTTGCCGCGCTTTGCTGAAGGCAAGAAAATCTTCCGGTGTCGCGACAAACAGCGCAGGATAGCTGTTTAGAATAAAATCCTGATAACCGGGGTCTCCCAAGAGAACCGGTCCCTGCACATTGGACACGCGGATCGAAAACCCACGAATGTCTTTTTTGGAATCATCCCATTGCGTTGCATTGGCAAACCTCAGCCGGGCTGGATACGTTGCGGGTTGCGAAAACAGTCCATGCCTGAGCTGTTCAGGGATATCGTCATGTACCCGGAATTCCGCGTTTACACAGGCAATGGTTTTGGGTTGATTGAAGCGTGGAATAAAATCAGGCCTGGCCTCAGCCCGCATCACTGCAGCAACGCTTTGTGACAATTCGGATGCCAGTCGATCAGTTTCAGATTGCTGACTCATGATCCTCCTTCCTTGCCCCTTGGCACAGGAAATCTCTTGTGATCCCCTGTGCTAAAGTGCGTTAATATTAATTAATGATCACTTTACTGTTCAGAAAATGATGGATCGGATGTAGCGTCCGCTCTGGGTTTCCATTCCAGTGAATAATATTCTCCCCGGTCTCTGGCCCACGGATCAAAGACATTAGCGACTGTACTCAGCTCTTTTTTGAGCTCAGGAATGACACGTAACAGGATTCGTTTCAAAGGAGAAACTTCCTGCTCATGACCGTTGGGTTTGCCTTTTTCCATGACTTTGCCCAAGGGACCATTATCATTCACCCAGTTCACGCCCAATTTGGTATAGAATTCGGGACGGAAGCTCGAAGTAAAGAACCGGTCGCTGAACAAACGCCGAGAGGCATTCAGGATAAACACGTGGAACTGGGTTTCGGAGATCGCAAAGCCGTGAGGACGCGTGGTTTCAGCCAGCCAACCAACGACGGTGTCCAGGTCTTCAATATTATCGACCATGGAATTGTCAGCATGCCCCAGACAATCATTAATGGGTGACCCATCATCGTTTAACTGTGCCTCGGTGATAATTTTTGAGGTATCACATTGATGTTGGCCGTAGACTTCTCGTAATAAAGTAACCAGTTCCTGTTGCTGCTGATACTCTTTGGAGCCTTTCTCCACATGCGGGTCAATAAAATCATCGAAACTGGTCAGTTGTTTCAACCCGTATTGGCGGCGGAATTCATTAAATCGTGGCACACCTCGTTCTCTGTCCCGAATCAGATCCAGAGCAATCACATCTATTTTTTCGGTACCGCTGAACTTCTTCAGACGTGGCATATGCAGATTTTGTAAAAACTGCGGATGATTCTGTAAAAACAACAGACCAAGACGTTGCCGGCCCATGCTAACTGCCCAGTTATCCAGCCCTCTGTCATCCATGGCTTGCGTTGCCCGACCTCTAAAAGTGCTGAAAACAGTCACTTTTTCCTTGATGTTGTTGGGGTCTTTCAAAGCCCGGTATTCAAGAATATCGGGGAGCATGGTATGTAATCGATAGACGGTGATGAATTCTTCAGGAAAGTTAAACGGTGACCCGAAGTGATTGATACCGCCATTGACATGATCTGGATTGCTTAAATCCCAGCGATGTGATTTTTTCAGGAATGAACCACCGGTATCATTGCCTAGACCAAAAATTCCGGGACCAGACGCCAACACCGAATACCAGCCACTGGATTTTTTGGAATTGTCGCTACGTGCCAGACCATGATGAACAGCTCGATCCAGAGCGGCACTGACCAGTTTGTAATCTTTTAATAACCCGAACCAGTTGGAATTCATGCCCAGGTTCAATGGTTCGCCATAGAGCAACTGGGTAGTCCACTCGATGGTATGGATTTTTGCAATTTCAGCAGCAACAACCAGACGTGCTGCTTCAAACAGCTCATCGTCGGTGACATTCTTGTTGGCGATGATTTTTTTCGGGTTCGCCGGGTTACGTAGTCCGGAATCGGTGTTCGGTGATTGTCTGGCGCGTTTTCTGAATTCGTCGACAAACAGATTATGCTCACGCGCAAACAGGTTATGGTAAAAACTCATCCCGATGGTCCAGTTATCCGGGAACGCGGTTGCTTCCTGACCTGTCCAGGCCGGGTTGATTGGATCGGCTGTACAATCACCGGAATTGTTCTCACAGGTATTGAATTTTGGTAAATACCATTGCTTTGAATCACCACCCCGGCTTTCCATTAGCAGTTTGGCCCGGTCCGCTGGATCACGCTTGACACGTTTATGGGATAAATCATCATAGCCGTAAAGTTGCGAAGCATCCCACCATGCTGTGACGGTATTGGCGGTAGTTTTCGGTGCTCTGGATAAATAGGATTTACCTTTGTGAGTAAAGACTTCAGGCTCGTCTGTTTCTGCAAACAAGGCTTCTTCCATGCGGTCATCCGGACGACATTTTAGCGAGTTCTGATCTGTCTCGGTTAAGGGTGTTTCAACATTGTTGACCTTTTGAGAGGTACAACCGACTTTCATGATGTTGGGGGAATTCTCTCCTTCGACCAGATGCGAAAACCAGTCATGGTTCATAAACTGTATCCAGAACGCCGCAAGCACATTAAAAAATGGTGCTTTTTTGTAGTCACAGTGCGCTGCGGAAGGATTATCCTTCAGGCTATAACCCTGGTTACATAATTCAGGTTTGGATTGCTTGCGAGTGAACAGTTTGCGACTAATCACCTGCGGGTCGGGTTTCAACAAACTCAAACGGTCGCCGTGTCTGTTTTTGACCAACTCATTTTTGGACAGATGAGGAAATGTGCTTTCAAATTGTACATTTCGCGCAAACGGCTGATTGGTAGAACCCATCAGCGGGTTTTTGATATCGTTACAGATTCCAGTCAGTGTGCGGTGGCGAATCAGTTCACCTTTGCAAAGTTGTTTACGGTCACCGCCAACCTTTTTATAATCAGGATGATTCTTAGGCAGGCGCATTTCTTTCCAGGCCTTGATAGCACGCCCTTCTGTTTTGCCGTCACCTTTGACATAAGTTTGATAGGTTTTATTATCAAACAGATTGAATTTAATCAGCTCTACGCGCTGGAATTCCAGATCAATCAATGCACCGTCAACCCCACGCCCATCGGGTTTCAGATGTTTTCCCAGTGTCGTGAGGGGTCTAAGTTGTGGTGCTTTGGTGGTTAAATCGCCGGTTGCCCAGTAGTTAGTCCAGTCAACCCAGGGGAAATTCATATATTTAACTGCCTTGGCCCCACCCCGGCAATTGGCAGTCTCTTTAGTAACTTTGCCTAAAAAACGCTTGTTTCTTTCCTCAGGAACTTCTCTGAAACCACGTTTGACAACAGTTCTACAGTCTCTAAGTTCACCAAGACGATCTCTTTTTGCTGGCGCAGCACTGACTGCTTGTAAGCTTGAAAACAAAAACAGTACGCTGACACATAGTGAAATTGTGGTCTTGTTCATTTTCAGTTCCCTCCATCGCCTGAAAAACTGCAATAAACAAAGCTGGTTTCTACTTGTTTGTACATTGATTCTAAGCTAGATTCAAAAATAACCAGCAAGTATTCGATTTGATTTGTATATCACTTGATAAGTAATTAATTTATTCCTGTTTTAACAAAAAATCTGTGAAATATTACCGTTCCCGGGGTCATGCAATTGTCTCGAGCTGACTGAATTCAGGTTCCGGAGCAAATGCAAATTGCAAACATTATGCAAGACAATATATACGGTTTAAGAACTGTAATCAATTATTACAAATTTATTTCAAATATTGACTGATTTTTATTAGAAAGCTGGGCTATTTCAAAGGTATGGAAAAACATTTCCAACAAAAAACAGTCTTACTAATCAATTTAAATCAATAGTTTAAGAAATTTCTGGGCTACTCAAATCTCATCTTGCGGATAGTTATTTTCTGTCGAATTTCTAAACCTGATGGCTTTTTCTCTAATCGGCTCCAGATACACCAACCATATATCATTTTCACCTTTGATAATCTGGAATTCATGAATCGAACCTTTGGAAAACTGATCCCAGTAATCGTTGAAATGCCTGAATTCCAACGTCGGTAACTCGTAATCAACCGGTGAAAACTGCGTTGTTTTTGACTCCTTGTCGATAACTTGCAAAACAAAATCATGCGTTTCAACGGGAGAATCAGTCAGCAGCGTGATATAGCGCATTGTTGCCGGATATCCGGCAAGACCGGATGTCAGCCCAATCAACACGCCAAGAATCAGCGAGACATGAACAGGGATTTTTTTGATCAACTGCACTGTAATCGCCGCAATTGCTGCCACAACCCCAATGAACCAAAATAATTCTAAGGGTGGCTCACTCATATAGGAATAAGAAAACTGCACAAAAATGGCATCAAAAATAGCGTAGATAAATAACCCAAAAACCGAAATAGTTAAAATCTTCGTGATCGGATTGGAATCCAGTCTGTATGAATTGTCATGCTTGATAAAAACCTTCTGTGAGAAAAAATTGGGTTTTTCCTCTTCTTCAACAATTTCAATTCTGACTTTCGATCTACCAAGCTGCTGAATCAGAAAGTCAATAACCGGTTGATCAAGCAGCTCTTGTTCACTATATTTTGTTGAAAACTTCCAGGAAAATTTTCGTTTTTGCTCAGGATCGATCCAGCGTTTATAGTCAAAGATGAAAACTGGCATGGTTTTATCATTCAAAGTAATTTGCAGTTTATCTGCAGAAAAACAGGTATTGATTGTGCAATAAGAAATGTCTGCTAGATTGATCGACCACGTTTTAGCCCAGTTAAACAAATAGTTCGGTGGATTGTATTGGATTTTTTCTGAAGACAGTAACAGTCTTTCAGTGCGATACGATGCTAAGGTTTTGGGGAAACTTAAAACCTGAAGAATAAGATGAATAATCAAGAAAGCCATAGACATCCATATTCGTTCGCCATTTTTTTTGATCGACAGATAAATATCCTCAAAACAGAATTTTCCACATCCTGTTATTGGTTCAATTTCAACCTGTGAAATTAAAAATATGGCAAACAGGCAGAACAAAAATATTATTATAAAAAATGAGTAAATATCACGTTTCGAAGTTTTTACAAAGACTTTATTATCATTCATGGATAAATCGTATCACTGCTCGCTGGGATAATAAGAATTACTATTATTAACAATATGTTGAGAACGAAGTATAGGTTAATAGAAATATCTAAACAGTGTGTCAGTCGCAAAATAACAAGAAATTGCGAGTATTTTTTACTGCCTCGCACAGTGATTTGCAGTGAGGTTATGGAAAACGGAAGAATTTACTCTGTTTGTTTTATTCTGGTTATCTTTAGCAGCAACCAAGAGCTTGGCTGCCAACATCATTTTCAACTGATGCAGGGTGAAATTTAAGGGAATATAAAGCTGTCGATTACCTGTGAAAATGCTTCTTAGATTTAAAGAAACTGAATGATTACCGGGCAGGAGGGGTAAAAGAAAATGTGCTTAGGTCATATTATCGGCTTGTTACCAAACTGCAAGACTGTAGTGCGCCAGTATTGTTCGGTCTTTGGTGATTAATGAAGTGCCGGTTATGTCTGCTTCGGCTGTAATCAGTCGATCAAAAACATCTCTGGTCCATTGGTATTTCATCGCTTGATCGAACACATCTTCTGCGTTCATTGTTGCAAGGTTTAGCCCAATTGCTGAGCTAAGATATTTAATAATAATGTCAGGAGCCGCTGTTACCCTGCCGATTTCATGGAGATATTGCATTTCCAATTTGGCAACTTGCGATATCAACACATTATTATCCTCAATGGCATTGGTCGCAGTTTGTGTGAGCTTGTTTGTATAGCCAGCATATAGCCACACGACGATATGCGTATCCAGAAAAATCATAAGTTTCCGGGTTCACTCCATTCTTGAGGAGGCGGCTCGATCAAATCATCGGTATCTCCGACAATACAATCATGAGCAACCAGATTATCCAGTTTGCTTTTTTTATCCGCTAAAACAATTTTCACAATATGACCGTTACGGTTAATCTCAACTGGAATGCCGGTTTCAATCACCTGATCAACAACACTAAATAATTTCTGCCTCAAAGCTGTCAACGATATCGTCATATTAAATCTGCTTTAACAGTACATGTTAGATAAATACGTACTGTACATAGTAACACAGCTAATTTAGAAAACAAGATTAATATCGTGTTGTATTCATGTTAAATATGTTATATAGTATCGAAAACTTCAAATGGAGCTGCTAATGTCCGATAAAACACAGATTAATTTTTTCGTCAGTTACGCGCATGACAACATAATTAACGCTCAGGATTTGTTGAAACGTTTGCAACCGCGCATGAGCACCAGTAAGCATTTCAGTTTTTCGCTGTGGCAGGATCGCACTATCCTCATTGGAACAGACTGGCATACTGAAATTCAACAAGCCATTGCTGATTGCCAGTTAGGTTTATTGTTGGTGTCTTATGATTTTTTCAATAGCCGATACATCCGCGAGGATGAACTCCCTAAATTCGTTGGCGCATCAGCAAACAAACTAGCAATCCCGGTAGGCCTGGAAATCATGGACTGGAACAAGGTCGATATGAAAGGCCTGGAAAAACTACAGATTTTTCGTTACCCAAAACCACCAACATTGTCCCCGCGTTTTTACGCGCAATGTCGCGGAATCGACAAAGACTATTTTGCAGACCAACTCTTTGACCAAATCATTAAACGCATCAATGTATTACAAGCAGCCTAGAGTCATCGGTCGGCTGGGTTAGGTGCGCAAAAACACAAGATAATGAATAACCTGCAAACTATGAGCGCACCGTAACCCAACATCAGAATTTGTATTAACGATGTAGTTTGTCAGGTTACGCTATCGCCAACCAGACCTACATAAAAAACCTGTAGGGTGGGCAGGCTTTTTTGCCCACCTAAACGGTAGAGTCAGCTCAACAATTTTGGTGGGCACAACAGAAAAAGCGTGCCCACCCTACTTGTCTTGTTTTGGTAAAAATATGGAATAGATCGCCATGAACAAACAACTTGATTTCAACGAGGCCAAGCCGTTGTTATACAAACTCAGCGGCATTGTTCATAAACGCCGTTCTCTGGTGCAAGCTTTGGATGCTTTGCTGTCGATATTACCCGAGCAAGGTAACACAATTGCTTTGGGCAAGGTATTAAACACTTTGTTTCCGGACAGCGAAACCACCCAACACGCACTGGAACGGTTACGCGATATCCGGCGTCATTGGCACAAGGAAGCTGATGCGGCACAACTGGATTTCCGTTTTGAAGTTGATGGCCAGAAAAAACTACCGCCCGAACAACGCAGTTGCTGGATTACAGGAGCAAACACCAAACAGGATGAAATTGCCGAATTTTCCAGTCAGGAAGGACCGGTTGATCGCGATAAACAAATCACTGATATCAGGGCGACTGTTGAAGAACGCATTAATGGCAAGGAAATTATTCCAATTTATCTGGATTTCGCAGAACAGGACAAGCAACTAGCCGCAGAATTTATTGAAAAACTGCGCTTGTCCTTGACTGGAAACCCAGATTATGGATTCCGGATCACTTCAGTTTTAGAGTATATAGCCAGGGATGACCCGCAACAAAAACGCATCGATCAAATTAACCAGGCACGTTTTATTATTGCATTGATCAGTTTGCATTTTCTGGATCAAAAACTCAGTGACGAATTGCTGAAAAGCAAATCAACGTCCATCATCCCGGTGCAGTTAACTCAGTTTGATACCAGACATCGTGAACTCAGTTGGCTTGGCAACAAAATATCATTCCACTACATCGACAATAAACGACAAGAGCATAGCTATGCTCAACTAAATCCAGGTAAAAAAAATCAGTTTGTTGAACAATTCCGTGAACAAATCATAATTTTGCTCAACCCTGCCGATCACAACGAGCTCAAACGCTCATACCTTACCAGTCATCAACTCCGAAATTTACAAGACACCGAAAAAATGATCGAAAGCGAGGCAATCCCCTTCGATCTGGATAAAAATCAAACCATCTCTTCGCAGTCTGAGCATTCAGTTAATGTACTGGATTATTTGCACAATTGGCTGCTCAACCCCAAAGGCGCAACGTATGCCGTTTTACTGGGTGAATACGGCATGGGCAAAACCACAGCCTGCCGTATGTTAACCCGGCACTTGCTCGAAAAACGACAACAAGGGCTGGATGTTCCCCTGCCAATTTATATTGATTTGCGCGAACTGGGAACAATTAAATTTCAGGAACCGACACTGGAGGAGATTCTCAAAGACATCATCAAGCGCAGTTGGCAAAGCAGCGCAACACGCAGCCAGCTCAGCGCAGAAGATATTATCCAGCAAGTGCGACATCAAGGTGCATTGATCATCTTCGATGGTCTGGATGAAGTGCTGGTGCATATCAGTCAATCGGAAGGCAAGGCATTTACCCGCCAGCTTTGGAGCATATTACCTCCTAAATTGTTTAAAGCAACCATTGAACCAAAACAGAAAAAACCCAATATTGGTCGCATTCTGTTTACTTGCCGCACCCATTATTTCCGTTCAGTACGTGACCAGGCTACACATTTCAGTGGTGAAGACCGCGAACCGGTCAAACCGGAACACTACAAAGCCCTGCACTTGCTGCCATTCAGCGAGCAACAGATTGAAACCTATTTAAAACTCGATCACCCGGAACAGGAAATTCAGCCTTTGCTGGACACGATTCGCGACGTTCATAATTTATCTGAACTGGCCGAGCGCCCGTATACCCTGTCATTAATCTCCCAACAATTGGCGGAAATCGAACATTGGCGCGCACAAGGAAAAACAGTCAGTGCGATCGCGCTGTATAACAACCTGGTGTTGTCCTGGCTGGAACGCGATGATGGCAAACACAAAGCCCTGGCTCAAAACCATAAGCCATATCTAATGCAGTTACTGGCTGCAGAGTTGTGGAAAGACGGCACGCGAAGCTGGCCGGTCGACAAGTTGGAACACTGGCTGGCCAAAATCATTAACAACGACGACATACTCTGCGAACACTATGACAAGCGCGACCTGCCGTTAATCAAGGAAAACCTGCGCACTGCTACCTTCATTGTCAGACCGGATCAAGACCAGTTCAGCTTTGCCCACACCTCGCTGCTGGAATATTTTCTCGCCGGATATCTGCATCGCAGTCTGGTCGAACAAACCATCACCATCTGGGCAATGCCGGTGCCAAGTCGAGAAACTCTGGATTTTCTCGGGCAAATGGTTGCTGCATCAAACACCGATAGTTGTCGTAACAGTTTGCGATCCATTGCCAAACAGTATATCAACCAAGCCAGTGAACTGGCGTTCAACTATCTGCTGTTTGCTGTACAAAACAATTACCCGGCCATCAGTCTGGCTGGGTTTGATCTGACAAGGGCAAAACTGGATAACCTGCACATTACAGGTCAAACTCACCACGCATCAAATAGTCAATTACCGCAACCAACTGATGTCCTGGATTTAAGTCGATGTCTTTTCAATCATGCTAACCTGCGTCACACTGTGTTTAACCATGTACGGCTGGATCAGGCCAATTTTAGCGAAGCTGACCTGACCTCAAGCGAACTTCATGGTTGTTTCATTCAAGAGTGTGGATTTATTCAAACTATATTAATTGGCACTGTATTCCGCCATTGTAATTTAAACAACACCGATTTCAGCAATAGCAATACACATCGCCCACAATGGCTGCATTGTCAGCATTACTCAGTTCAATGGCCTAAATCTGATCAGTATCCACTATTTGCCCTATGCCAACCCGACATTCGTATCAACAACGTGATTCAATCAGTTTCCTCTAAACAGACCATTCAAGTCTTGCGAGGTCACAACAACTGCGTTACCAGCTGTGCCTTCAGCCCCGATGGACGGCGTGTGCTCAGCGCCAGTGATGATCATACCCTGCACCTCTGGGATGCACACAGCGGGGATTGTCAGCGCGTCTTGAAAGGTCACAGCGACTGCGTTACCAGCTGTGCCTTCAGCCCCGATGACCGGCGTGTACTCAGCGCTAGTATTGATCGCACGTTGCGCCTCTGGGATGCGCACAGCGGCAACTGTGAGCGCATCTTGCAAGGGCACAACAGCTACGTGACTAGCTGCGCCTTCAGCCCCGATGGACGGCGTGTGCTCAGCGCCAGTGATGATCATACCCTGCGTCTCTGGGATGCGCACAGCGGGGATTGTCAGCGCGTCTTGAAAGGTCACAGCGACTGCGTTACCAGCTGTGCCTTCAGCCCCGATGGCCGGCGTGTACTCAGCACTAGTGTTGATCATACCCTGCGCCTCTGGGATGCGCGTAGCGGCGACTGTGAACGCATCTTGCAAGGGCACAACAGCTACGTGACTAGCTGCGCCTTCAGCCCCGATGGACGACGTGTACTCAGTGCCTGTTATGATCACACGTTGCGCCTTTGGGATATGAACAGCGGGGACTGTCAGCGGGTCTTGAAAGGTCACATCAACAACGTGACTGGCTGCACCTTTAGCGCCGAT
Organism: Gammaproteobacteria bacterium; assembly: GCA_022600935.1. Lineage (GTDB taxonomy): Bacteria > Pseudomonadota > Gammaproteobacteria > Methylococcales > DRLZ01 > DRLZ01. The sequence goes on along the minus strand of JAHZJL010000246.1, from coordinate 5,496 downwards.
AGTCGAAGCGTGCTCAGCGCCAGTGATGATCATACCTTGCGCCTCTGGGATGCTTACAGCGGGGAATGCCAGCAGGTTTTGCAAGGTCATAGCCGCGAGGTTGTCGGCTGTGCTTTCAGCCCCGATGGCCAGCGAGTGCTCAGCGCCAGTGAGGATCACGCCTTGCGCCTTTGGGATACACACAGCGGGGACTGTGAGCAGATCTTGCAAGGTCACAGTGACAGCTTTTTTGGCTGCGCCTTCAGTCTAGATGGCCGACGTGCGCTAAGTGCCGGTCGAGACCATACCTTGCGTCTCTGGGATGCTTACAGCGGGGACTGTGAGCTGGTCTTGCAAGGGCACAACAGCTACGTGACTAGCTGCGCCTTCAGCCCCGATGGCCGATGGGTACTCAGTGCCAGCAGTGATCACACCTTGCGCCTCTGGGATGCGTACAGCGGGGAATGCCAACAGGTTTTGCAAGGTCATAGAAACATTGTGTTCGACTGTACCTTTAGCTCCGATGGCCAGCGCGTGCTCAGTGCCAGTTGGGATGGCACGTTGCGCCTCTGGGATGCGCACAGCGGCGACTGTGAGCTAGTCTTACAAGGTCACAGAGAAAGGTTTTTTGGTTGTGTTTTCAGCCCTGATTGCCATCACGTACTCAGTGCCAATTCAGGTTGCACCTTGCACCTCTGGGATGCGCACAGCGGGGATTGTAAACAGGTCTTCCTAGGTAATAGTGGCATTATGTTCGACTGCGACTTCAGCCCCGATGGCCGACGTGTGCTCAGCGCCAGTAGTGATCGCACCTTGTTTCTTTGGGATGTACATAGTGGGGACTGTGAGCTAGTCTTGAAAGGTCACAGCGAAGCTGTTATCAGCTGCGCCTTCAGCCCCGATGGCCGACATGTACTCAGCGCCAGTAGTGATCAGACCTTGCGTCTCTGGGATGCTTACAGCGGGGAATGCCAGCAGGTTTTGCAAGGTCATAGCCGTGAGGTTGTCGGCTGTGCTTTCAGCTCCGATGGCCAGCGTGTTCTCAGTGCTAGTAGGGATGGAACTATTTACCTGTGGGTTATCTCCGATCTTGAAAACACCCAACCTAAAGTGATTAAAACCATCGTTTTGTTTGAACAAGAACAATGGGCAACCATAGACAATCAGAACAACCAAGTCCTGGCCTGCTCCAGCGAAGCCTGGCGTTACTTGGGCTGGGTTTCCAAAGACCCGGATGACCCAATTATTCGTTACCCAGCAGAAACCTTTGGGCTATTGCCGGTTTCTACATTGGAACTCGATGAGTGATGCACTGAACAGACGACTATCTTATTATTTATAAACAAATGGTTAAGCAGCTGAGTAACAAACTATTCTTTTTGAATCAACCTTGTTGGCCAGTTTGAAATTAGATTGTCATGTTTTCCAAAGTATTTTAGATTACAATCAGACTTAACACTCCTTCACTATGAGGTCAACGACCATGCCTCAATTTATATCAATCGCAGACAGTTTCTGACACACGCGACTTTATTGTGAACAGGCCTGGCGTTGCGATTTAGCCTGGGTGACAATGCTGCACTGCTATTTGACTACAAAGAATCTGCAGATGCGTATAACTTGTAGGATTTATGGATTAATATAAGTTAGAAATAAGAGACTTATCACAATTTTTTATTACGGAATTCTTTTTGTTCCAGTGGATTTAATACAAAGCAGTAAGTCCCTTTTTGTAAAAACCTGTTTTACATCCAGTATTAGTGTTGATTTCACTGCAAATTGTTTGTTGACTTGATGCTTTTCTTTAGGATGGAAATCACAAGATTTTATCTGTGATATTTTTGTTATCAGTTTGTGAATGATGTTCAATGTTTACTCTTTATTATTATAAATCTCCGGTGTGCAAACAACCGGTGTTATTCAACAATAAAGATTTCAGTAAAGAGGAAAGCTATGAATCGTTTCATAAAAAAACTATGTTATGTGTCGATAATGTCCTTGTGCCTGGTGCCTTTGGCTCATGCAGATAAAAATTATCGGATAACAGTGACAAACCTGACAAAGGGGCAAATATTTTCACCCATATTCGCGGTATCGCATAATCACAATTACCAGCTGTTCGAAGCCGGCCAGCGGCGCTTTGGCGGCACTGGCAGAAGATGCTGATACAACAGGATTGAATCAATTTCAGCTGGGTGATGTCGATGATATCAGTGAAGGTACCGGGCCTATCCTGCCCGGAGCAAGTGCAAGCGTTGATATTGAAGCACAAAACAGAAGACGATTAGTGAGTGTGGCATCCATGTTGGTGGTCACGAATGATGCGTTTCTGGCGCGAAAAAATATTCGGCTTCCATCCCGCTCTCGTGGAAAAGTGTCTTATTTTGCTCGTGCATATGATGCCGGATCGGAAAATAATGATGAATCCTGTGCTTATATCCCCGGGCCACCATGTAACAATCCATTCAAAAAATCTGATGTTCCCGGAGAAGGGTATGTTTATATCCATTCCGGAATTCATGGCATAGCAGATCTGGCTCCAGCTGCTTATGACTGGAGGAATCCGGTTGCCAGAATCACAATTGAACGGATACGATAAGGAACTTAAACCATTGAGTTATATCTTGTATTAATGGTTTGATGGAAGAGAAATGAAATCAGTCATTGCTTGTTTGGGGGCAGTCAGCATTGTCCTGCTGATGGCTAACCCAGCTTATGCTAAGCAATTCCGCAGCACATCCAAAGCAACAGATATTATCGAACTGTTTACGTCGGAAGGATGTAGTAGTTGTCCACCTGCGGATAGATGGTTGTCAGGATTGAAAAAGCATCCACGACTGTTTACTGATTTCATTCCTCTTGCTTTTCATGTGGATTACTGGGATCAATTGGGCTGGAAAGACCGTTTTGCCAATCAACACAATACTCACCGTCAATCACGCTATCTTCAACTAGGGTCAATCAGTCAAATCTATACCCCTGGTTTTGTCGTTAATAATAAAGAATGGAGGGGGTTTTTCAACGGTGATAATGACTGGCCTGAACGGTCCAGGCCTGTTGGCGTTCTCAGTATAAACATCAAAAATGATTTAAAAAAAGCAGATATTCAGTTTATTCCTGACCCTGTTATTCATCAGCATCAATTGACTATCAATCTCGCCGTTTTGGGAATGAATCTGTCAACCGGCGTGAAGTCTGGTGAAAATAGGGGTAGAATCCTGTTACATGATTTTGTTGTTTTGTCACATGCAGAGGAGGATGCATTGATCAATCAGGACAACAGTTTTCATTCATTGATGGTTATACCGGGTACCTCAACAGATATTGAGCGTATTATTGTGGTCTGGATATCTGACCCTGATAGTTTAAGGATTATCCAGGCAACTGGAGGTTATTTATAATTTTCAATATTGAAAATTGTTGAAAATGCAGTCTGGTCGATTTGCTAGCTGGACTAGCTTGTCAATCGTCAATCGTAATTTTTTACTTGCCTAGAGAGGAAAAATAATGAAACAAGCATTACCGAAATTATCTGGTGTGGCAATGGCATTCGCAGCAGCCAGTTTATTACCTGCCTGCGCCTCAAGTGGATCAAACTCAAACACATCTTCTGCTGAAACAGTGAACATGGTGCAATGCAGTGGTGTCAATAAATGTGGCGGTCATAATGATTGCAAAACTGCAAAAAATGCATGTGCCGGACATGCTTCATGCAAGGGCCAGGGATTTGTTTTAATGCCTTCCAAAGCTTGTGACGATGTCGGTGGAACTATTTCTTCAACAACGGGAAAAGCTGTGGCCAAAGCGGATTTGATACATTGTTCCGGTGTCAATCAGTGCAAAGGTCATAACGATTGTAAAACTGCGAACAATGCATGTGCAGGTCATGCATCATGCAAAGGCCAGGGATTTGTGGTCACAACTAAAAAATCATGTGATGATATTGGCGGCGTGAGTTAAGCTGGCACGACCCACCCTAATAAAACCGACATCGCGGGCAGCCCAACCGAGCTGAATCCATGATAGCAATCGATTGAGCGAGTCCGTAAGACTGATTGAACAACGACATCACCTGTGCGAACAGGAATTCAATGGTGTCGTTGTTTTTTTGTGAGTCATCTCATACTCGACAATTCAATGGATTACTGACTTCTTTTGCGCAATATGAACAATACGTCTACAGGTACGCAAAAACAGTTTTTGGGTTTTGGTCTGGGACTCAGAACCGATCATTATCATGACGTGTTAACTCAATTGCCGGAAGTGGACTGGTTTGAGATTTGTTCGGAAAACTTCATGGTCGGGGGTGGTAAACCGCGTTATTATCTTGATGCCATTAAATCACATTATCCAATTGTGATGCATGGTGTATCGCTGTCAATTGGCAGCACCGATCCCCTGGATATCGACTATCTCAAACAACTAAGAACCTTGATGAATCATGTGCAACCGGCCTGGATATCCGATCATTTATGCTGGACATCGTTTAACGGGGTAAACAGTCATGATTTGTTGCCATTACCATATACGGATGAAGCGATCGATCATGTTGTCAATCGGGTGCGGCAAGTGCAGGATTTTCTAGGCAGACAAATCCTGTTGGAAAATTTATCCAGTTATCTGAGCTATACGGATTCTGTCTATGAGGAATGGTCGTTTTTGAATACGATTGCCGAACAAGCCGATTGCCTGATCTTGCTTGATATCAATAATATCTATGTCAGTGCTCGCAATCATGGATTTGATCCTCTGGATTATCTTGACGGTATCAACCCAGACCGGGTATGTCAGTTTCATCTGGCAGGCCATACCGACAATGGCAGCTGTATTATCGATACACACGATCATGCAATTTGTCCTGATGTCTGGTCGTTATATGCTCAAGCGCTTCAGAAGTTCGGTCTTATATCCACTCTGATTGAACGCGATGATAATATCCCACCATTGCCGGAATTAATCCAGGAACTGAAGCTGGCAAAGGGTATTGCCGCTGAAACTCTTCCCGAACTTGATCGTGAAACCATCAACTGTTAATTGCAGATGACCGATCTGGCAGAACTGCAACAACAATTTATGCATGTCTTGCAGGGAGGAGAATCCAGGCAATTATCACAACTGGTGATGGACCAGGGAAACATCGATTGTCAGTCCCGAATCGATATCTACCGTCATGCTTACCAGCAAAGACTCAAAATCAGTATTGAAACTGACCATGAAATCCTGGGCCTCTATCTGGGGGATGAATTGTTCGACAAGATGGTTGCTGGATATATCGCGAGTTATCCTTCACAACAAACTTCTCTAAGATATTTTGCTGAACAATTACCCAGGTTTTTATACGAACAGGAACCGTTTAATCAATATCCGGTGATATCCGAGCTGGCGCGTTTTGAGCGCTTGCTGTTGACTGCGTTTGACGCTCCGGATTCAGAAGTGACTGGTGCGGGTGTATTGAATGAGATTGATTATCAGGATTGGCCAGGTTTACAATTTCGCCTGCATCCGAGTGTGCAATGT
>JAHZJL010000245.1 GCA_022600935.1 Gammaproteobacteria bacterium | reverse complement strand
CTGAATCCGTGACTTAATAATTGGAAATGAATGATAACTAATTGAATTTAGTTGTAAAGTTAGCCATTAGTTAAATTCACTCAAATGAAATGGAATAATTAACAAAATAAGTGGGTTACACTTGAAGTCACGGATTCAGGTTATAGCTAATGCCACATTTTTAGTGATAAATAACAACAATTAATAAATATAGGTTAATAACCTTTGCTTAGATAGAGTGCAATGCGATTAATATCAATTGTTTCTATACAAAAACAATGGGTTTACATTTGATGGATTGTGTATTTTATGAGTAAGAGTACCCTGATTCTTAAATACCTGTTTTAGATATGCCAAAACATTGGTTTTGCACTGACAGTAAATAGGATGTTAAGAAAAATTAATAAAATTCGCAATTTTGTTTGGTAGAGATAAATAAACAACAAGCAGGAGGGTTATTTATGAAATTTATAAATATTGTTATTGCAATTAGTTTTCTACTCTATGGCTGTAACTCATCTGGACAGAAACAGATCCAACCGCTTGCTGTCTCAGAAAAGGCTACTCAATCAGGGTCAGTCATTGATTCAACGCCACTTGAGCGCGTCAAGCAACATCTAGTTGCCCCTCCGTTATTGCCTATCCATGATCAGGTTGCAAGAGGAGGTTCAAAAATTGTTCAGGTTCGTCTGGTGGCTCGAGAAAAAACTATGGATATTGGCAATGGCGCCAAAATTCAGGCAGCAACGTATAACGGATCAATCCCTGGTCCTGCGATTGTTGTGCATGAGGGCGATTATGTTGAGTTGACATTGGTCAATCCGCCAGTCAATACCATGCAACATAACATTGATTTGCATGCTGCAACTGGTGCATTGGGTGGCGGAGAATTAACCAAGGTCAGCCCCGGGCAACAAATGGTACTTCGTTTTAAAGCGACCAAACCAGGTGTCTTTGTCTACCACTGCGCAACTGGTGGTCCAATGATTCCGTATCATGTTGTATCAGGCATGAATGGGGTGATTATGGTCTTGCCTCGCGAAGGTTTAAAAGATGCACAAGGTCATTCTGTTCACTATGACCGCGCCTATTATATTGGTGAGCAGGATTTTTATGTCCCCAAAGATGAAAACGGTGTTTATCGACGATATGACACCCTTCCTGATGCACTGGAAGACACTTTGCAGGTCATGCAAGGATTGGTTCCCAGTCATGTTGTGTTTAATGGTGCAGTTGGTGCTTTAACCAAAGCCAATCATTTAACTGCAAACGTTGGTGAAACCGTCTTGTTTATACATTCACAAGCGAACCGGGATACACGACCCCATCTAATTGGCGGTCACGGTGATTTAGTTTGGGAAACAGGTTCATTTAGTGATCAACCGGCAACGAATCTTGAAACCTGGTTAATTCGTGGAGGATCAGCCGGTGCAATGCTTTACCAATTCAAACAACCGGGTACATATGTCTACCTGAATCACAATTTAATTGAAGCTGTGATGCTTGGTGCGGCCGCACATATTAAAGTCGATGGCAAGTGGGATAACGATTTGATGACTCAGGTCGTTAAGCCTGAATTGATCAAATACGATTAAGCTCAAGGGGGAATTTAAAATGAAATCTCAGGTGTTTTCTCTCAGTGCCGGAATTTTTTTATTGCATGTCTTTACCAATGTTTACTCGAATGAATTAAATCATCTTGAGTCAATCATTGATGTTTGTGAATCCTGTCATGGTAATAAAAGAATCAGCACAAATCCTGCCTACCCCATTTTGGCAGGACAGAATAAAACTTATCTTGTTAAGCAGATAAACATGTTTCGTAAGGGGGTTCGTAAGCACCCATTTATAAAAGAAGCATTAACTGATGACACTGTCGAATCAATTACAAAATTGGCTGATTATTTTTCAAATTTAAAATCAGATATTGAATTTTTAGATGTTGAAAACTCTGCAGATGCATTCACTGTATTATCAGCTCCAGAAAATTTTGAACATGAATTAATCAATGTAGAGTCAGTTGAAAAATTTATTGAGAAAGGTGAATCTTTGTATGCATCCTGTTCAGGATGTCATGGACTCGTTGGAGAAGGGATTGAGCCGTATCCAAAGCTTTCTGGACAATTACCAGAATATATAAGACAACAGCTGACAAGTTTCAAAAACGGCGTACGTATGAATACAGTCATGAAAATGATGACAGTCAATCTTAACGATAAGGAGATCGCTGCTTTGAGTTTGTATATCGGGTCATTAAGTCACAAAAAAGGCCAGACACTGACCTATGTTGACACGAAGTAAAAAAGTCCTTTCATAGAAAATTCACCGAAGATGGTATGCTAACAATCCAGGTTGCCACCAAGGTGTCTTAGTTAAATTCAGGTTGTTATTTGCATGCCTGTATGTTGATGGCAAATCATATGCATTAGGTCATATCGATTCATTAATTACCGAACACGAATCGTATCAGCCGTTGAGCGCTAACCTGATGCACCGGTCATAGCGTTATCAGCATATGTTAGCCAACGTCAGTCGTCAGTGCAGGGTGAGCAGATTACGCAATCTATGCTGCTCGGTGAAGTTTGTATGGTTGTGAGCGTTTTCATACATAAATCAGCGCTATGAATACCAGGGCAACCAAACTCAGTTCGCATGAAGGCGATCGGAAAAGTAATGCGTATCATAATCAAGTCAGCTGAACGTTTAATTCACCTTTCACACACGCTACGAAATCAAAACAATAACCACTGGTTTTCTTACCCCCTGCTTGTCGTTGGTTCGATACTCTTATTTGTGGGCGGTCCTGATTATTACTCTTCAAGATCGCTGATAAATTTTTGGAATACCGGACATATTCTCTACTTTGCACTGTTAACTTTCCTGTTACTACGATGTCAGTTTATTAAACGTCTATCAGTGATAAACAGGTGGTTATTGATTCTGATAATGACACTTTTGGCAGGATGCTCGATTGAATTAATTCAGTATGGCACTGCGCGCACGCCAGATACCGGCGATATTCTGAGAGACTTTTCCGGTAGTTTTCTTGTTCTTGCGTTTGATTCTTCAGGAACAGGATTGAAGTCAATCAAGCAGCAGCGTTTTTTGCAGATATCATCAGTTGTTCTCTTGTTATTGTTATTACTGCCTTTTTTCAGAAGCCTGCTAGACGAAGCGATTTCGCGTAATCAGTTTCCGGTTTTAGCTGATTTTGAAACACCGTTCGAGATAGATCGCTGGGGTGGAGGTAACAAGTTGTCAGTTGAATCGATGCCTTTAGTTTCAGCAAGCAGACTTCTGAAAATAAGGCTGACAACAAATATCTATTCGGGTGTGTCTCTGAAGTATTTTGAAGAAAACTGGCAAGATGCCCGAAAATTAAATATCAGTCTGTATAACCCGGATAAACGTTCACTCTGGGTAACAATCAGGATTCATGATGTTCAACATACCGATGGGTTCGAAGAATATACAGACCGTTATAATCGCAATTTTCTGCTCCTTTCAGGATGGAATCACCTTGGAATCGATCTGGAAGAAGTCAGAAAAAGCCCATTACACCGAAAAATGGATATGAGTAGAATCCGTGGAGTTGGATTATTTGCGATGTCCTTGCCCAAACCAAGATTGCTTTTTATTGATAATGTATGGCTAAGTGATTAATTGATCGTTATAGCCATAAAAAAATGTACAAACGACAATTGATATATTTTGTTTGGAAGATGGGAAGTATGAGATTGAAGGTCTGAGTGAAGTAAGTGGATAATTGACAATAATTTATTCTAGTTTAAATTAGAATGTTAGCCTTTTGATTTGTAGGAAATATTAATGCAAATTTAATTGATCAGGTTGATTTTAAAAGTGTACAAACAGATTTAATGTCTGTTTGTACACATACAGAGAGTCTTGTTGGTTTTACGAGGTTGTCTGTATTTTTCTGATGCGGAACAATCCCAGCAATCCAGCCCCAAACAACCAGACAGCCGCTGGAATTGGAACTGCACTGACACGATAGGCTGAAATATGCGACATGCCTTTGTCTTTTAGCTCAGAGGTATCCCAAATCCCAATGTTACGCATATTGTCGGTGTTTAAATCTGTGTATTCGTATACGGCAAATTTGTTTTCAGATTTAACAATCAGGAAATCAACTAAGTCCGAGCCAGAATAACTCCAATTTCCTGCAACAGGTTCATTGTCTCCATTAACTGAAATATTGGTCAGATTCAATCCATTGTTACTTGTTGCGGGTGTTTCTACTTTGGCGAGTTGGGTAAATGTATACCCGGAAAATAGAGCTTCCAAAGCTGTTTCACTGTCGTTCCCGGAATAAACTCCCAGAAAATCTCCTGAAACAATGTTTGCGTTTGCTTGCTGAGTGAAGCAGACAAGCAAGCTAAGTAGCAGGGTCATTAAAATTCGATGCTTGATCATAACATTAACCTTGTCATTATTATTTAGATATGTGTTCAAGACGTTCAAAATCAGGTTGTTTGTCTTTTCTAAATAGAACAGCGCTTTAACTGTTCGTGATTTACACTGTGTTTTTGGGTTTTCGCAGCTTTTTTATGACTCATGGTTGAGTACTGAATTGCTGAATGACCTAAATTAAAACCTGTGTCATATGACACAGGTTTTGTGTAGACCAATTAACCAACTGTTCTGATCATCTTGTAAGTCATTGTACCATTTTGGATCTTTGAAATGGCATGGAAAATGCTTTGTTACATAAGTTTGCAGTTTGACTTGTTTGTGGTTGCTGATCAATCAGTAATAACGAGGTTTGCTGCAAAGTGGGGGCTTTATAACAGTATTAAAGCAAGTTGAAATTAGCAGAGTAGAAAAAACAATGAATTACATCACTCATTCAATCTATAAACAATTTAGTCTATTGTTGACGAGTATTAGTTTAATACTCGTTTCTCAGTCGATTTACTCAAAAGGCCTGGGTCAGAAAGTGACTTTGGATCCTTTGGTTGTAACATCCGATGGAGCAAGCGGATCGCTAACTTCGCCGAGTATTAGTGAGGCGCGGGAGCAACTGGAACGTATACCTGGTGGAATCGGATTTGTCGATCCGGAGGAATATCTGGATGATTTTGCACAGAGTATCGGCGATGCTTTGCTGTTTACACCGGGCGTGTTTGCAGATACCTCAGCTCAACGCGAGAACCGCATTTCAATTCGTGGTTCCGGTTTGAATTCATCTTTTGAGCGGCGCGGGATAACTGTATTACGCGATGGCGTACCGATTACCCGGGCCAGTGGTTCAACTGAATTCCAGGAAATCGATCCGTTGTCTGTGCGCTATATCGAGGTGTTCAAAGGTGCCAATGGTTTACAGTTTGGCTCCAGTTCGTTGGGTGGTGCAATCAATATCGTGACGCCGACCGGTATCAATGCCAAACAGAATTTGTCGGCACGAATTGAAGGTGGTAGTTTCGAGACGGTGCGCGCCAATGCCAGTGTTGCCGGACAAGCTGGTGATTTCGACTATTTTTTGGGAGCGACCGGCCTGCGTTCAGATGGTTTTCGTGATCACAGCAATGTCAAAAGTGCTTATGGATTCAGCAATTTCGGTTATCAATTCAGCGAAAACCTGGAGACCCGCTTTTACTTTACGGCGTTAACGGATAATTTTCAGCTTGCTGGTGGATTGCCATTTGAAACAGCGCGGAGCAATCCGCGTTCGACGCGTGATCCGGTAGTCGTTGGACCTCCTGGAGGACCATCAATCGTTCTTGATGCCGGGCCCATCGGTGATGACTGGGATCGTAACCTGGATGTATATCGTGTTGCGAACCGCACGGTTGCGAAATTCGACGCATTTACTGTTGAAGGCGGAGCCTGGTACTCGTTCCGTAATCTGGACCATGCCATTACCCGATTTGCTGGTATCATCGATCAGAATGAAGATGAAGTCGGTGTCTATGGCCGTGGATATGGCGATGTTGATTTGGGGTTCGCGACAGTTGATTGGACTCTGGGAATGCAGGTGAATTACGGGGATAACAACGCACGCCGATTAGAAAATGATTTCGGTGCTCGTGGTCCGTTACGCTCGCGAAGCAACCAGGAATCTGAAAACTATATTACTTATGCACAGGCCGATATTCGATTTATCAAAGAGTTGGGGTTCATTGTCGGGGGTCAATATATTCGTTCTCAACGAGAAAACATAGCCAAAGTGAATGACACCAGTGGAAAGGCGTCATTCAGTCAATGGAGTCCACGTGTTGGCGTATTATGGGATGTGACTGAAGACGCCCAGGTATTTTTCAATGCCAACCGCGGGTTTGAACCGCCCAGCATGTCAGACCTGACAGCCGGTGGCGCACTGGATTTCACACCGTTGAAAGCCTAACAGGCCTGGACTGTAGAATTGGGAACCCGTGGCCAGCATTCTCATTTTGCCTGGGATTTGGCATTGTATAGAAGCTGGGTGGAAAATGAGTTTGTGGATTTTTCATTGCCGCAATTCGGTAATACGGTGAGTCGCACAACCAATGCGGATGATACCATTCACCAGGGCATTGAAGCCGGGCTGGATGTTTTCATCGAACCAGATTTCCTGACCTCTAAAGGTTTGTGGATGACCTGGCGTAATGTGCTGACAGTGAATGATTTTTTCTTTGATAATGACGACACTTTTGGCGATAACAATCTGGCTGGTGTCCCGGATATTCTGTATGTGACAGAGCTGCGTCTGAACAGCGACCAGGACTGGTATACCGGGGTCAATCTCAGATGGGTTCCGGATGGACCATACGCTGATTATGCCAATACTTTACAAGTTAACGGGTATAAATTGTTAGGTTTTACCGCAGGGATTAAGATTGCCGATATTGCGACATTTTATGTCTCGGCAGAAAATGTGCTGGATAAAAATTATATTTCCAATGTTAGCAGTGTTGCTGATTTATCCCGGGAACAGGGTGCTGCAATATTTACACCCGGACAAGGCAGGGCAGTTTTTGGTGGGTTGACGCTGACCTATTGATGCGTAAACATGTTACCAATCAAAACGGAAAGGTCTAACGGTATACCGGGCCAAACACCCGTTTCCTAAGAACCTGTTCAAGAACTTGATCAATGGATGGAGTGCAAGGCAAACGTGGGCGAAACAGCACAGCATACTGGAGTATGTGAGCATTTTGAGTCCACGTTTAACGCCGCAATATGCCATTCAGCGAGATTTTGAACAGGTTCTGATATTATCAGATTAAATTAGTGAGGTTTAGATAATGAGAGTAATTCTCTACGGCATGGTATTTTTGCTGACACTTGTGACTGGTTGTGCCAATACAGCCAGCAAACAAACACATGTGACTGACGCATCTCAAGGGAGTCAAGGTGTGGTTCTGGTTGCCGGAGCCACAGGGCGGACAGGCCGTTTGATTGTCAATGCATTATTGCAGCAAGGACACAGTGTCCGGGCCTTTGTTAGGAACCCTGACAAGGCTGCAAATTTGTTTGGGGATCGTGTAGAGATCGCCACAGGTGATGTTAAAGATAAAGCGAGTATCAACAAGGCAATGCACGGTGTGCAATGGGTATTTTCGGCTATTGGCTCTAGTGGGTCCAAAGATCCGTCCAATTACCCGCAATATGTCGATTTCGAGGGGACCAGAAATCTGGCTGAAGCTGCTGCAGAGGCTAAAGTCAAACAGTTTATTATGGTGTCCTCGCGCAGCGCCGGGAAAAAGGATCATATGCTAAACAAACGTTTTCACAATGTGTTGATCTGGAAACTGAAAGGGGAAAATGCCTTGCGCGGGAGTGGTGTTCCCTATACGATTGTGCGTCCAGGTGGATTGCGTGATCAACCGGGTGGACAGCATAAATTGGTCGCTTTTTCGCCTGAACACGGACAATCAAAGTTACGTATGGTTTCGCGTACAGATGTGGCGGCTGTCTGTGTTGCCGCGTTAAATAACGCTGATGCGTTCAATAAAACCATTGCCCTGGTCAGCGATCCTGATTTACCAGCCCAACCAGTTGATACGATATTCAAGTCCATACCGGTTGATCAAGGTCAGTACTGATCTTGTCTGCGGTGAATCGCTGTCGGCGATGGGGTAAGCGCTTATTTAATATAGAGCCACATGAGTTAAGCCAGTGTCTGTTCTGTTTTGCGATCTTTTTTCTGGTGTTATGCGCGTATTACATTCTGCGCCCGATTCGTGACAGCCTGGCAATCACTGGCGGTGTCAAAAACATCCAATGGTTATTCAGTGCGACATTTGTCGGCATTTTACTCATCGTACCTGTCTATGGCTGGGCATGTAGCAGACTTCGCAGAATAACGCTGGTCACCGGAGTTTACAGCCTGGTTGCAGCCAGTTTGTTGCTGTTTTATTCAGTGATGGCTATTGACCCGGATAATATCTGGATTGCACGGACATTTTATGTCTGGGTCAGCGTTTTCAATCTGGTGTTGATATCGGTTTTCTGGAGTTTGATGTCAGACCTGTTCAGTCGTGAACAAGCTCATCGTGTATTTGGTTTTATCGCTGCTGGCGGCAGTCTTGGCGCACTGTGCGGACCATTAATCAGCGCCTTGCTGGTGTCCAACATTGGTTTTCAACAATTGTTATTGCTATCTGCATTTGGATTTGTGCTGGTGGTAATCCTGCTGTTCTGGCTACTCTCTATGGTTCATACCAATCCACACGTCAATGAACATGAGCAACCGCTGGCAGGGAATCCATTCAGCGGTTTCACTCTGGTTATCAAAAGTCCTTACCTGGTAATGTACGCAGCGTTTATCGTTCTGATATCCGCATTATCGACGTTTATCTATTTTCAACAAGCTGAATTGGTCAGCCTGGCATTACCTGATACAGACAGTCGAACCGAGTTATTTGCCTGGGTCGATTTTAGTGTCAATGTGTTATCGGTTTGCAGTCAGATCATGGTCACCGGTCACTGTGTGAGTCGTTTCGGTGTTGCCACAGTTTTGACGGTGCTACCGCTGGTGTTTATGGCAGGATTCGCAGTATTGGCATTGAATCCGGTTTTGGCAGCAATCATAGCACTGTCCATTGTGCGGCGTATCGGGGAGTACGCTTTTATCCGCCCGTGCCGGGAAATGCTGTTTACCAGCGTCAATCGCGAAGTCCGTTATAAAGCCAAAAACTTCATCGATACAGTCGTATACCGCGGCGGCGATGCATTCAGTGGCTGGTTGTATACAGCGTGTACCAGCCTCGGTTTGTTGTTTTCCGGTACTGCCTGGGTTGGAGTCGGGTTAGCGATGATTTGTGCTGTAACAGGTTATCAACTGGGCAGTAAACAGCAGTTTTCAGCGTCTGACACATAAGAAGCTGTCTGGTTAAAAAGATATCCGCTGCGAAGACCTTGAAATTGGTGTATTTTTTCGCTGGGACATTTTTTTGCCAGACAGCTTCTAACTCAATTTTAATCCGGGGAAATTAAAGCTATGCACGTAGACTTGAAACACAATAAATATTTGATAGTTATCATAAGCTTATTAAGTATCCTGACTACTGGTTGCCAAACGGTCAACAAGCTGATTGATTTGAATTTTTATCCTTACAGTTTCAATCAATCGGAATTTTCTTCGCTGGCGCAAAACAAGACTGTATTTGTTGCCCCCATCCAGTTAATTATTCAACATGAACCTTCACAGGAGTTGCTCGGTCTGGCTGTAGATGAAAATATAGAGAATTATCTTGTTGAGCATGGGTATCAGATATTACCTGTTGAACAATTTACCCAAAGCTGGAATCACAATAAACAGAATATAGGTGGACTGTATGATCAAAATACAGGAAAACTAAGCTCTAAACTCGTGGAACAGTGCATTGAAAACACCATGCTTGAGTTAAAACGACGTTATCAATTTGCTGGTGTTGTCATTCCTTATTTCAGTTCGCAAATTGTCAAGCTTGATAGTCATTCCATGCAATGGGGAGTTTGGGATGGCGTTAAACGAAATATTGCAATCACCGGATATGGTGATTATCGTTGGAATTTAAACAGGGCAATTTCGCTGAATATTCTCATCTACTCATCCAGCGGTCAATTGGTTTTTCGTAGTAAGGGTGGACTGGATTTTGATACAAAAAGTGTTGTTCAATCTGACAAGTTGCAGCAGCAGAACAAAACTTTTGAGGATTATTCACCACTCCATATTCGAGAAGCAGTTGAAATTGCTTTTTATCCGTTTTTTAATTCAAAGATCGTTGAGAAAACATTGCCTGACAGTTACCTGAAAATGGTGCAGAGGAAAATACGTGCGTATCAGCACTATCCAAAGTCCGCAAACAATCAATTGTTGGAAGGAGAAGTCAGCCTGCGTTTTCATATCAGGACTGACGGTACTATTTCTACCCCTGTAATGACCAGGTCTTCGGATAATGAAATATTAAATCAAGCGGCATTGGATATGGTGTTGTCTGCAACCCCACTTCCTGTTCCTCCATCCGGTTATTTCAGCAACGGACTGGACTTTGAAATTCCAATGCAGTTCAGAAATGATGGTCAATAACGCAAAGTAATCCCTGATAATGGCGCACAGTGTTTATGCCATGATCAATTCGATAAATTGATGATCATTGCATTGTCAATCAGCCAGCTTCCTGAATAAGGCGGGGGCAGATTGATGGCAGTTGAGAGCAATCCTGTGTCAATATTCTGGAAACTGGCATCTATTGTTCCGGTTGCTTGCACAGTTGGTGTGACCAGGGAGCAGTATGGGCAAGTTCCAGTAAAAATATTCATGTCAACAGTCGATGTGAAGCGTTGAGAATCAGCGAGTGCCCAAACAGGGTTGCCTAGCGCATCGTAAAAATACAAGACATCGACTTGCGTATTGCCCTGTTCCACGTGAGTGAGGCCGTAGCCGCTCATTGCTGGTTCATACCATGTTTCGGCTTGATCTGGATTGCTCCCAAATTGAAAGAATTCAATGGTTTCATTGCCTTGTTGGTTGTTCAGTGTCCAATTAAATTGAGCCAGAGTCGGGTTTTGAAAGTTGAGTTCTACAGTCCCTGCCAGTTGTGGAGTGGCTTGCGAACCAGTCCAGCTGAATTGGTAGAGATCGGCATTCCAGAGAGTGCCATTGAGTGGAGCGCTGGCCAGATACCAACGAGCAAACTGTTGTTCATCATAGGTATACCAGATCATAAACAAGTCGCCATTGCCTGTCAGCTCAATGTCGAATCCGCTGCCGGAACGAAGTGGATTCCACCATAAGCCTTCTTGCGGCGATGTAAGCTCCGCAGCGGGGGTTATCAATGCCCCGCTAATCACAATCAAATTCCCCCGGTCAACACCGTTGAACCCAGTGCCGTTACCGACCATCTCGTTGGTAATCAGATCGATGCGGCCATCGTTGTTGATGTCGGCTGCAGTACCACTGTAACTGAGTACATCGCCGGTGTCATTGGGCCGGTCACCGTTGGCACCAAAGATTTGAGTAATACGGACTGTGCTGGCTGGGGGCAAATTGTTGGTTTGTAAATCGATGACCGCAGGCCAGGGTCCGTTTTGTCCGTGAATGATGTGAATG
>JAHZJL010000244.1 GCA_022600935.1 Gammaproteobacteria bacterium | reverse complement strand
GTCGTTACAGCAGATACTCAAACAGCCCTGAGACTGCAACACGAAATCGAGTTTTTCGTCGGCAAGCAGGTTGCAGTGCAGTATTTTCCTGAATGGGAAACACTGCCCTACGATGTGTTCTCGCCCTTGCCAGAAATTGTTTCTCAGCGCCTGGAGATTCTCGCACAACTACCTCAACAAACTCACGGTGCGCTGATCCTCTCAGTATCAACCCTGATGCAGCGTCTCACACCACGCGCACATATTCTCGGTCAATCGCTGTCCATTCACCCCGGCAATCAGCTCAACATCGATTCATTTCGCGAGCAGCTCGAGCAAGTCGGTTACCAGTGCGTCTCGCAAGTGATACAGCATGCGGATTTCGCAGTACGGGGATCGATCATCGATGTTTTCCCAATTGGCAGCAAACAACCTTACCGTATTGAGTTATTTGATGACGACGTTGATTCAATCCGCACTTTCGATCCTGATTCACAGCGTTCCATCCAGAAAGTTGACTACATCGAAGTCTTTCCTACCCATGAGTTTCCGTTTGACGACGATTCGATTAAATCGTTTCGTAAAGCGTACCGCAGCCATTTTACAGATCAAGGCTATAACAGCCTGATTTATCAGGAAGTCAGCAAAGGCAACACACCGGGTGGCGTGGAATATTATTTTCCTTTATTCGTGGACCAGTGCGAAACACTGTTTCATTACTTTCCCTCAAACACAACACTCATAACCAACCACAATTTCATCGAATCAACCAGACGCTTTTCTGAGGAAGTGGCAACACGTTTTGAACAACGCAGCTTCGATATTGATCGCCCACCTTTACCGCCGGAAATGCTGTTTCTCGGTGAGCGCGACCTGACAGAACAAATGCACACTCTCAAATGTATTGAGATCAGTTCAACAGACGTTGATTCCATCCCTGATCAACCGAGTAGCCAGATCATTGATTTTCAATGCCAACCTCTGCCCGATCTATCTATTAACAATGAGTTACAACAACCTGCTCAAAATTTAAACAACTTGTTATCAACAGATATCGGTAAAACACTGTTCGTCGCAGAAACACCCGGCCATCGGGAATCATTGCATGAATTACTGGGACAACAGGACATTCATCCCACTATGGTGTCTTCCTGGCAGGAATTTCTCGACACTGAACAAAACCTCGCTATTACTGTTGCACCAATGGATCATGGCCTATGGTCCACACAACCTGCGCTGGCCATTATCACCGAAACCCAGCTTAGCGGCAGAAAAGCAGCGCAGCGCAGACGCCGCCGCAAAGACTCCGGACAAGCGCTCCACAACCTGATTCATAACCTCAACGAGCTGGAAATTGGCTCCCCTGTTGTGCATCAGGATCAGGGTATTGGCCGTTATCAAGGCTTGCAGACTCTCACAGTCGGTGACATTAAAACTGAATTTTTAACTCTGGAATATGCAAACGGTGACAAGCTTTATGTACCCGTTTCATCGCTCAATCTGATCAGCCGTTATACCGGGACAGAACCCGAGCTGGCACCACTGCATAAACTGGGTGGTGATCAATGGAGCAAAGCACGCGCCAAAGCCATCAAACGCATCCGCGATGTTGCCGCTGAATTACTCGATATTCATGCCAAACGCGCCTCACGCCAAGGTCAACAGTTTGATGTTGATGATTCAGACTACCTGAAATTCAGCGCCGCATTTCCATTTGAAGAGACCCCGGATCAGGAAACCGCAATCATCCAGGTTGTTGAAGATCTCTCATCCAAACAACCCATGGACCGTATTATCTGCGGCGATGTCGGCTTCGGCAAAACCGAAGTCGCCATGCGTGCTGCATTTGTTGCCGCCAGCAATGGCAAACAGGTGATTGTCCTGGCGCCAACTACCTTGCTCGCTCACCAGCATGTCCAGAATTTTCAGGATCGCTTTGCGGACTGGCCGTTTCAGATCGATGTCTTATCGCGTTTTGTCAGTAAACAACAGCAAACCGACATCGTCGATAAACTGGCACAAGGCAAAACCGATATTGTCATCGGCACTCATCGCCTGTTGCAGAAAGATATCCAATTCAAAGATCTGGGACTGGTGATCATCGATGAAGAACATCGTTTTGGTGTACGCCAAAAAGAATCCCTGAAAAAACTGCGTAGCGAAGTCGATTTTCTGACCCTGACTGCCACCCCAATCCCAAGAACTCTTAACATGGCGATGTCAGGTTTACGTGATATCTCCATCATTGCCAGCCCTCCACCCAACCGCCACCAGATCCAGACCTTCATCAACGAATGGAACGACCAGATCATCCAGGAAGCCTGCTTGCGTGAAATCCGCCGCGGTGGACAGATTTATTTCGTCCATAACAACATCAAAACCATGGAACGCACTGCCAATGACCTGCAACAGCTGATTCCCGAAGCCAACATCCGTATGGGTCACGGGCAAATGGCAGAAAGCGAGCTGGAACCGATTATGCTGGATTTCTACCACCAGCGTTTCAATGTCCTGCTCTGCACCACAATCATCGAAAGCGGCATCGACGTACCCAGCGCCAACACCATCATCATTAATCGCGCCGACAAATTCGGTCTGGCCCAGCTTCACCAGTTAAGAGGCCGAGTTGGGCGCTCTCATCATCGTGCGTATGCGTATCTGGTCATCCCACCCAAGCAATTGATTACCAAAGATGCAGTGAAACGCCTGGAAGCCATCGAAGCCTCTGGCGATCTGGGCGCAGGCTTTATGCTTTCGTCGCATGATATGGAAATCCGGGGTGCGGGAGAACTGCTTGGTGAAGAGCAAAGCGGCCAGATTCAGGAAATCGGCTTCAGCCTTTACTCAGAATTACTGGAACGTGCTGTCAGCAGCTTGCGGGATGGCAAAGACATCAATCTGGAATCACCTCTGGAATCCGGCCCGGAAGTCGACCTGCATTGCTCGGCGCTGATCCCTGATGATTATCTGAGCGATGTTCAAACCCGGCTGGTCTTATACAAACGCATCTCCAATGCCGACTCAGAAGAAGACTTGCGCGAACTGCAAATTGAAATGATCGACCGCTTCGGATTATTGCCAGAAGCCACCAAGATTCTGTTTCGCATGACAGAAATCAAACTAAAAGCAACACAACTCGGCATACAAAAAATTGACGCCGCCAACCACGGCGGTCGAATTATCTTGAGCACAGAACCCAACATCAACCTGGAAAAACTGATCCAACTGATCCAGACTCAACCCGATCAATTCAAGCTGGACGGGCAGAATAAACTACGTTTTTTCAGGGAATTTTCATCAGAAGATGAGAAAATACAGTATATTGACCAGTTGCTGGATCAACTCAGCGCTTGACCTGGCCAAGCCTACAAGCTCAAAAAACACATGACAATGAAAACAATATTGAATAACGACCGAATAACATCTCTTCTGATCTGCTTGCTCAGTGCCCTGTTACCGACTCAGTCAAACGCAGACATGCGAACCTTTCAGATCGATGTGGTGATTTTTACACAACAACCTGAAACCACCGAGTTACTCGATTTCGACAATACCAGTCTAAAATGGCCAAAACACCTGATCAACCCCGGTCAGCAATCCACCAAACTGCTCAGCTCATCTGACAGCAACCTGGAAAACGACGCCGCAAAACTTAAACGCAAATCACACTATCAAGTCCTGGAGCACATCAGCTGGACCCAAACTATTGCCTCTGAACAAGCAGGCCGTGCAGTCAGAATTCAAAGCGACGACCTCAACGGCTTCATCCAGCTCAAACGCGGCCACAACCTGCATCTCATCGTCGGCATGGAATACCCCAACAAATTCGGAGACAACATGCACATCATCTCAGAACAACGCCGGATATTACTCAACCAGAAACACTATTTTGATCATCCGCGATTTGGCGTAATTGCCCAGGTGTCGCCGTTGTAAATCCCTGCCAATACATGATACTTCAATCGATAGATGGGCTTATATAACGTTGTATGTCCCCTTTATACTAAAATGAAACTTATTTAATCGCTGAACGTGAGGATATGTTTAAATCTGTAGATCTATTAATGTGTAACCTTGAATCACCAGTAGCACTTTCAATTTTGTAAGATATTGCGCAAATATGCCTTGTACAGTGTTACGCATAATCATTCTGTACATTATTCTAATGGGTTGCACTCATTGACTGAAATACACCATTTTGTAAACAACAGCGTATAATTCAAAACAGCCTGAATAAGAAGCTGTCTGGTAAACAAATGTCCCAGCGAAAAGCTCTTGAATCGAGAGGATGTTTTTGATGCCTCGAGGCGAATCGTTGTGCTGTTTAACGAGAAGCAGCGAAACAATACACCAATCTCAAGGGCTTCGCAGCGGATATCTTTTTAACCAGACAGCTTCTAAATTCAATCTAAAAAACAATCGCGCCAAATCACAATGTTAAATCATTAAACAAGGGATTTCGATGACTTCTAACGTAACAAATAAGACAACACATCATGGTGGATGTCCTCACGATTGCCCGGACACCTGCTCAATGGTATTTGAAGTAGAAGATGGCAAACTGACAGGAGTCAAAGGAAACCCGGACCACCCTATGACGCGTGGTGGTTTATGTGTGAAGCTAAATGATTATGAAAAACGCCATTATCATCCAGACCGGGTTTTGTATCCGCTTCGCCGAACCGGTCCCAAAGGGAGTAAACAATTTACCAGAGTCAGTTGGGAACAGGCGCTGGATGAGATTACTAGTCAATGGAAAGCAATAATCGATTCGCATGGTGCTCAAGCCATCATGCCCTACAGCTATCTGGGTAATCAGGGGCTGGTACATGGGTTAAACGGTGGTGATGCCTTCTTCAATCGCCTGGGCGCAACAGTTTGCGAGCGTACATTTTGTGGTGAAGGTTCTTGCACGGCGTGGTTACTGACAGTCGGACCAACTGCAGGTGTCGACCCGGAAAGTTTTATTCACTCCAAATACATAATCATCTGGGCCTGCAATTCAGTGAGTACCAATCTGCACCATTGGCATATCGTCAAACAAGCTCAGAAACAAGGTGCCAAGGTTGTTGTCATTGACGCTTTTGCCTCCAGAACGGCAAAAGAAGCGGATTGGCACATCGCGCCAAAACCAGGCACAGATGGCGCTCTGGCAATGGCAATGATCCATACCATCATTGAAGAAGATTTAGTTGATCAGGACTATATTGATCAATACACCCTCGGTTTTGCCGACCTCGCCCATAGAGCAAGCGATCGCTCACCAGAATGGGCTGAAGAAATCACCGGTATTCCCGCTCAGGATATACGAACTCTGGCGCGTGAATATGCAACAACTCAACCAGCAGCAATTCGTCTTGGCGTTGCTTTGGAGCGGCATTATGGTGGTGGACAAACTATTCGCGCTGTCACATGTCTACCGGCATTAACTGGCGCTTGGCGACATGTCGGTGGTGGCGCACTGCAAATGCCGATATGGGAACATCCATACAAAACCGATGTCATTTCCCGACCGGATTTAATTCCTGAAGGCACACGTGTTGTCAATGCACTGCAACTTGGCCGCGCATTAACGGGAGAAATACCTCTCGATCCGCCAATTAAATCGCTGATGTGCTGGAATGCCAATCCTGTTACTCAAGCACCAGAGACAGACAAAATTGTCGAAGGATTGATGCGTGATGATTTATTCACTGTCTCTGCCGAACATTTCATATCCGATACTGCATCCTACGCAGATATCGTGCTACCCGCTTCAATGGGCGCTGAAATGGAAGACATGATCTTGTCCTGGGGACATCTCTATCTCACGTATAATGCCAAATGTGTTGATTCTCCTGGAGAAGCAATTCCGAATAATAAAATATTCCAACGTTTAGCACAACGCAT
>JAHZJL010000243.1 GCA_022600935.1 Gammaproteobacteria bacterium | reverse complement strand
TTAATATTCATCATTTATCAGAACACGATTTCAATCTGGATTCGATCAGTGTTAATGCGATTAAAGTTGTTCATCGTCTGAAATCTCATGGTTATCAGGCGTATCTGGTCGGAGGATGTGTAAGAGATTTATTGTTATCGCATCATCCAAAGGATTTCGATGTAGCAACCAACGCATTACCGGAAGAGGTCAGGAAGTTATTTCGTAATTCCAATCTGATCGGACGCCGGTTTCGCTTGGCCCATATCCGTTTTGGGCGTGAAATCATCGAAGTGGCAACGTTTCGAGGCTCGGGTAACGACCGTGACAACCTGCACAAGACCTCTCATCAAGTGCACGAAAACGGGCGCATTTTGCGCGATAATGTCTATGGTTCAATGAATGAAGATGCGTTACGTCGCGATTTTACAGTCAATGCCTTGTATCTGGACCCTGAGCAGGAAGAGGTTCTGGACCGTGTTGGAGGTATGCATGATCATCACAATAAACTGATTCGCCTGATTGGAAATCCGGAGGACCGGTACCGTGAAGACCCTGTCCGCTTGTTAAGAGCAATCCGGTTTTCGGCAAAACTGGATTTTCAGATTGAAACAGAAACATTACAACCAATTGCCGGGATGGGATCGTTATTACAAGGTGTGCCACAGGCCAGACTGTATGAGGAATTACTGAAACTGTTTTTGAGCGGACATGCATTCAAGACGTTTGAGTCTTTATGTGAGTTTGATCTGCTCAAGCATTTATTTCCGCAAACCAGTCAATTACTGGAACAAGGAGACCATGATTCATTCCGCCATTTGATTACTCTGGCATTGCAAAGTACCGATAACAGGGTTCAGGCCAATAAACCGGTCACAGCTTATTTTCTGTTTGCAGCGTTGTTGTGGGGGGCAATTCAATCAGAACTGTCCAGGCAAACTAAAACCGAAAATCAATATATGGACATGCAGGAAGCCATGAATACTGTATTGCGCGAACAAGGCAAAACCATAGCCTTGCCCAAACGTGCAACCATACCAATGCGGGAAGTCTGGACTTTACAGCCTCGATTTTATCAGCGTCATGGAGCCAAACCTCATCGATTACTGGAGCATCCACGATTCAGGGCTGCTTATGATTTTATTCTTATTCGTGCAGAAACAGGAGTTGTCGAATCTGAACTTGCGGAGTGGTGGACTCGATTCCAAACCGTCAGTCCCTCGCAACGCAGAAAAATGACCCAATCCAATCGGCGCCGCTCTCGAAATAACAAGAAAGCAGATGTTTCGAGCAATCATGCAACTCAGAATAACGGAGATGTCTGAGCGCAACAGCTTGCAGATGACGGATACCTATATTGGTATTGGCAGCAATCTGGACGATCCTTGTCGTCATGTATTGACTGCGAATCAGCATTTGGCAGCATTAACTGGAACACAATGGATACGCAGCTCATCGTTGTATGCCAGCTCTCCCATGGGGCCGCAGGATCAACCGGATTACATTAATGCCGTTGCAATGGTCAAAACTGCGTTGACGCCACATCAACTGTTAACTGAATTACAAGCCATCGAGCATTACCATGGCCGTGAGCGAAAACGCCATTGGGGTGAACGCACGCTGGACCTTGATATTCTGGTTTATGGTGATCTGCGAATCGTTTCAGAACAATTGACAATCCCTCACGTTGGAATTGGACAACGGGCTTTTGTGATTTTTCCATTGTATGACATCGCTCCGACACTGCATATTGCTGGGCTGGGTTCTGTTCAGCATTTAAAAAACAGGTTGCAGGAGTCATCTATCAGAAAGCTGCCAATAACGATATCAAGTTGTTCCGGCGGTGAGAGCAACTGGAGGCAGTAATG
Source organism: Gammaproteobacteria bacterium (assembly GCA_022600935.1). Lineage (GTDB taxonomy): Bacteria > Pseudomonadota > Gammaproteobacteria > Methylococcales > DRLZ01 > DRLZ01. Next base: position 4,423 of record JAHZJL010000243.1, on the reverse strand, counting down.
TCAGGTCAACTCAGTCATATTGATTTACTGGACATGAAAAACAGAGGGGAGAAAATTGCCTGTTTGACAGCATATGATGCCAGTTTCAGCGCAATACTTGATAATGCAGGTGTGGATCTGATTATGGTTGGTGACTCTCTGGGGTCTGTGATTCAGGGGAATCCCAACACAGTTCATGTAACGCTTGAGAATATGGCTTATCATTCGCGATGTGTGGCTCTCGGCCGGCAGCGAGCATTGCTGGTTACCGATATGCCTTTCATGAGTTACACAACAGTTGAGCAGGCCTTGAGCTCAGCGACTCGGTTAATGCAGCAAGGCTATTCACAAATGGTCAAACTGGAAGGAGCCGGTCATCGCATTGACATCGTCAAGAGCCTTGTCGATCATGGTATACCGGTTTGTGGGCATCTGGGTCTGCTGCCGCAATCGATTCATCAACTGGGACGATATGCAAAACAAGGCAAAGACCAGGATTCAGCCAGAACCATTATAGATGACGCAATTGCCTTGCAACAAGCAGGTGCAGCATTGCTGGTATTGGAATGTATTCCATCGGAGCTGGCCCAGACAATTACAGAGCAGTTGAGTATTCCTGTGATCGGTATTGGCGCAGGGGTTGATTGCGATGGTCAGGTCCTGGTGTTATATGATGTACTGGGAATCAGCAAAGGTTATATTCCGGCTTTCAGCCGTAATTTTATGACGACATCGGATTCCATTCAGTCAGCTGTTGAGTCTTATGTTCAGGCCGTTAAAGATCGGCAATTTCCCTAAAACGACAGTCATGGATCATAAACTGATTGTTCAGTCAGTCACCCTTGGTATATTGACTTCAGATCAGTTTTAGAGATCTGGTGTTTTCTTCACACAGTAGTTTGCAAACTAGAGAGTTGTCTGCGTAATGTTAACGATTTGTGAAACTGTCGAGTCAGTCAGAGAGCAGGTAAGAGAATGGCGCCAGCGCAATCAGAATGTGGTGTTTGTTCCCACCATGGGCAATTTGCACGAAGGCCATTTGAGGTTGGTCGATGAAGCCAGGCAGCATGGTGATCGTGTTGTGGTCAGTATCTTTGTCAACCCCAGTCAGTTTGCCGAAGGTGAGGATTTTACCCGCTATCCAAGAACCCGTGATCGTGATATTGAGCTTCTCACCGAGCGCGTTGCCGACATGGTGTTTATCCCTGAAATCTCGCAGATGTACACTGTACCCAATTTAACCGTTGTTGAAGTGAACGATTTGTCCGGGCAGCTCTGCGGGGCATTCCGGCCAGGCCATTTTGGAGGTGTTGCAACAGTTGTCTGTAAATTGTTTAACATTGTTCAGCCTGATACCGCGATATTTGGAGAGAAGGATTATCAGCAACTGATCCTGATCAAAACCATGGTCAGTGATTTGATGATGTCGGTCAAAATCATTGGCGTCCCCACAGTTAGATCCGATGACGGACTGGCGCTGAGTTCCAGAAATCAGTATCTGACTGATAATCAACGTAAATCCGCGCACAAGCTTTATGAAGTATTGAAAGAAACTCGTGATTTGCTAAAAGACACAAACAACATTGAGTATGCTCAGCTGGAACAACAACAATACAACTCTCTCAAGCAGCATGGTTTCAAACCTGATTATTTTGCAATACGTGATTCTGAAACCCTGCAACCTCCTGCTGCCGATAACAGGCAGCAGCAACTGGTGATACTGGTTGCAGCGTGGCTTGGTCAAACTCGTTTAATCGATAATTTAAAAGTATGAACAAACTCTGTTTCCTGGTTCTGATGATTTACATCGGAATCGGCTCACATGTCGTGTCAGCCGATCCCGGTGCAGTGCTGTTGGAAACGACATCTCAGGCAACATCTGCTAACAAGAAAGAACAACCCGTTGACATTCGCGGATTCGAATCACCCAGACAGGCATTGCAATCTTTTCTTTCTGCGATGGATGCAGTTAAACAGGGTGATCAGGCGCAGATTGACACAGCGATCAGGATACTTGATTTATCCAATGTCAATCGGTTTATCCGACCGGAAGTTGGTCGTGACCTGGCCTGGAGTCTATATGCAGTGATGAACCGGATTGATGGATTCAAGCTGTCACGGATTAGCTCCAAAAAACAGCAACAATCGCCTTATGTCTTCAAAAAGCTTGAGTCAGGTAATTTGACATTAACTCGTCAAGTAACAGGGCGCTGGGTGTTTGAGCAGCAAAGTATCGATCAGTTGCCGTCAATTCTGGAAGAACTGAGTCAGCTGACACCTGACCATGGTGCAGAACCGGATCAAAGCCATTTGCCCTGGCACCTGTCATTCCGGAGTCAATTACCTGACTGGTTAAAAGACAATCAGTTTTTGCTGGAATTATGGCAATGGCTGGGGATTTTATTCACCATTATTCTGGGTTCCCTGGCAGATAAATGTTTGTCCGCACTTTTGCAGTTGGTAATGCATGTCTGGACACGCTGGTGTTCCAGGCAAAACTATCAGAAACGACCTGTTTACTGGTTACGACCTTTGGGACTGATGGCAATGGCCGGAATCTGGTGGCTGTGTCTAAATCAGCTGGGATTGCCGGAAGAATGGCTGGTTGTATTGCTGGTCGCAGTCAAGGTGTTGGCCGGTATTTCAGGAATATGGGGTGGTTTGAGGCTGGTTGATCTGCTCAGCGACGTATTGTTTGCAAAGGCACAGAAAACAGTTAATAAACTGGATGATGTTCTGGTGCCACTACTGCGTAAAACACTGAAAGTAGTAGTGGTTTTAACAGGTATCATATTCATTCTGTCCAATCTCAACATGAACATCAATGGCTTGTTTGCCGGACTGGGGTTGGGCGGTCTGGCATTTGCCCTGGCCGCAAAAGATACCATTCAAAATCTGTTCGGATCAGTCTCGGTGCTGCTCGATCAAAGCTTTCATGTCGGTGATTGGGTTGTTATTGAAGAAGTTGAAGGTACTGTCGAGGAAGTTGGTCTGAGGAGTACCCGGATTCGTACATTCTATGATTCACAAGTGGTGGTTCCAAATTCCCGGTTGATTACGGCAACTGTCGACAATATGGGCAAACGGCGTTACAGGCGGTTCAAGACGACGTTGACAGTCACGTATGATACCTCAGTGGATACCCTGGAAGCATTGTGTGAAGGGATTCGTGAACTGATTAGAATCAACAATTACACGCGAAAAGACTATTACCACGTGTATTTTTATGAAATGGCTGATTCTTACCTAGGTATTTTGATCTACATCTTCTTCTCGACACCGGACTGGGGTGCGGAATTACGTGAACGACACAATTTTTTAATGAACGTGATGCGGTTAGCCGAAAAAATGGGTGTTGAATTTGCATTTCCGTCAAGAACAGTGATTGTCAAACGGGATCAAACATTAGAAGCGAACCAGGTCATACAGATGCCTGAAGATCGGGAAGCGATTTGGCAAAAAGCCAGAGCGTTGGCCAGAGAAACCATGCCCAGAACATAATCCAATATAACTGTTGTAGCAGATCAATCAGTTTTCCAGAATCGTGATGCTATCTGGAACATATAGACAATTAACTCAAATCACCATTAAACAGGTCAATAAAACTGTCAATCACTCAAAAGATATTTAAGGTCTTCTGTTTGCTTTATATGGGCATAATGCTACATGCGTGTTCGATTGGAACTGCTGCAGGTGTTGTCGTGGACTCAGCAATTGCAGTTGCCACAATACCGCTGACAGTTGGTGGAGTAGTATTTGATTTGATGATCGATGATGATGAGGATGAAGACGACGATGAGGATGCAGATGATTCTTAAGAATCTGTTCCCTGAATTGTTAGTCAACCGCAAACATTATTTTGATTCATTCAAGTAATGATTTGTCTGTCATGATCATTGAAAGTCCATTTAAGACAGCCAGCTGGCTAAACAATGCACATTTACAGTCAATCTGGCCTGCGCTCATTTCACGTGGCTCCGGAATTAGCAGGGATCGTGAACGCGTTATCACACTTGACGGGGATTTTCTCGATCTGGATTGGTGTCAGTCTAACCAATCTCAACGTGAAACTCCGCTGGTAATTATTATGCACGGTCTGGCAGGATCATCTCGTTCAGCCTATGTGACTGGTCTGCAATCTGCATTACTATCCTATGGATGGCGTAGCGTTGCATTGAACTTTCGCGGGTGCAGTGGAGAACCGAATCATGCAGTCCGAGGATATTATTCTGGAGACACTGAAGATATCGATTTTGTGTACCGGCTGTTGCGTCTACGAGAGCCGCAAACACCAGTGTTTGTAGTGGGGTTTTCGTTAGGTGCCAACATATTGCTGAAATGGCTGGGTGAACAAGGCGACTCACTGGATATTAACGGCGCTGCAGCGGTCAGTGTCCCGTTTCGCCTTGATCACTGTGCCGATCACATGAATACCGGATTTGCC
>JAHZJL010000242.1 GCA_022600935.1 Gammaproteobacteria bacterium | reverse complement strand
TCCGTCATTGATGCAGGATCAACTGGGATTGCTGCCCTGGAATCCTCCAATGCCGCCGATTCTGAAAACTGTTCAAAAAGATATGCCCGGAGATCTGGCAGGACTCAAGGACAATGATTTAATTATCTCTGCCGACGGGAAGCCAATCAGCGACTGGCAGCAATGGGTAGACTATGTCAAACAACGCCCTGAAACAGAAATACAACTGGTTATCGAACGTAATGGCATCAATTTGCCGATTGCAATTACACCCAGGAAACTGGAAACAGAAGAAGGAATAATCGGGCGCATCGGTGTATCAGTCACATTCCCGGAAGAGGTTCTGGAGCACATGCGCGTTGAATATAAGCTGGACCCGCTTGATGCATTAACCGCTTCACTGCAACGTACTGTGGATATTTCAATCGTATCGCTTAAAATGTTAGGACGGATATTAATTGGCGATGCACCGGTAAAAAATCTGAGTGGGCCGATATCGATTGCTCAATACGCCGGTAAATCTGCCAGCCTGGGGGTTGCCGAGTTTCTTAAATTTCTGGCCATTGTCAGTATCAGTCTGGGTGTATTGAACCTTTTACCGATCCCGATGCTGGATGGTGGGCATTTTATGTTTTATGTCATTGAGGCCATCAAGGGTAACCCGGTTTCAGAGCAGGTCCAGTTAATGGCGCAACAGGTCGGAATTGCATTGTTGCTGACCTTGATGTGTCTGACTTTTTATCTAGATATCGATCGGCTTGTCAATTAACGACTCACACCTAATTTGCAATTAAACTTCAGAGGCAAAATTATGTACAAACTGTTCATCTCAGCACTGATAGCAATGACTATGTTCAGTCACGTCAATGCAGATGAGGCCGCTATTCGTTCAAGAATTTCAAAATTGTTTAAAACAATTCCGATTAAATCAGTTGAAAAATCACCGTTATCCGGCGTCTACGAAGTTATGGTCGGACCACGGGTATTTTATGCATCGGAAGATGGCCGTTACTTTATCCAGGGGTCATTAATCGATCTGGATACTCGCAAAGACCTGACTGAAGCCAAAGTTTCAGAAGCCCGGGTAAACGTCCTGCATGAAATGGGATATGAGAAAATGGTTCGGTTCGGGCCAGATATGTCAAAACATGAAGTGTTTGTTTTTACGGATATTGATTGTGGTTATTGCCGTAAATTGCATAACCAGGTTGATGAGTATAACAGTAAAGGTATTGCGATTAATTACCTGTTTTATCCACGCGCCGGTATCGGCTCGGAGTCCTTTGATAAAGCGGTTACTGTCTGGTGCTCAGAAAACCGCCAGTCTGCGTTGACTGATTCCAAACAGGGTAAATCAATCGACAAAAAGACGTGTGAAAATCCGGTTGAAGCACATTATGAACTCGGTCAATTACTGGAAGCTCGCGGTACACCTCTGATCATTACTGAAAATGGCGAAAAGATTCCAGGCTATGTACCGCCTGAGAAATTGTTGACCATTCTGGAAGACAGCTCTAAAGCCAATAAACAGGATGCGATTCAGGCAGCTAAAGCAGATAATTAAACTGTGTAACGCCTGAATAGAGAAAAGGTACTCGTTGAGTGCCTTTTTTCATTCAGAGCATTGGTGTTGTACAAAGAATCAATCTCAATCAGATGCTGATTCAGTTTCAGCCGAATCAATCACAGTAATTGCATCGCCGATATGAATTTGACCTCCTGTGACAATACGCGCTGTAATACCGCCATGACCACGCATGGCATTATACCCACCAGTGCCCAGAATCTGCTCCATACGGGAGCAGGGGTGGCATAACCCGGTCATTTGCAGTACAGCATCCCCAATTCGGAACGAATGATCTTTCAGCGCCAGCAGATTAATACCTTCAACCAGAAAATTCCTGCGTAAACTTCCAGGTTTGATAGTTTTCCCTGTGAATGACTCGATAACAGCCAGATGTTCTTTTTGAAACAAGGTGACGTGACGTTTCCCGTTTCGTCCTGAATAATGGTCATCCAACAACCCGGAACCGGAATCAGCCAGGACGCTGTCAGGTGTCAGGAGAGGCTGATGGCGGGCAGACCGAATCCCGATCCACACCAAACGTCCTTGCTGGGGAAATTGTCGGCAAAGTGTTTTGATTGACATCATGTTTATGTCATTGCGAAAACTGGCAGAGATTCTATCGGATAACTGTTTAAAAGTCGCTGTTTAGAGCGATTATTGTCATGTATGATGAACCATTATGAATAATCATCAAACAATCAAAGCTGGTATTGTCGGAGGAACCGGTTATACCGGTGTTGAGCTGATACGCATTCTGCTCAATCATCCAAATGTCAGGATTCACTGTGTCACATCAAGAGCGGACACTGGCATTCCAGTCAGCACAGTATATCCGCATTTGACTGACTTTATTGATTTGAAATTTTCCGAACCTGTCATTGAAAATCTGTCAGATTGTGATGTGGTGTTTTTTGCAACTCCACACGGAATTACCATGCAAATGGCCAGACAATTGCTGGACTTGAACATCAAGATGATCGATTTGTCACCTGATTTTCGCTTAAAAGATGTGGCAACCTGGGAACGCTGGTATGAAATGAAACATGTGTGTCCGGACTTGCTTGAAGAAGCTGTTTACGGATTGCCTGAAGTTAACCGGACAGCTATTGCTAAGGCCCGGTTGATCGCCTGTCCTGGTTGTTATCCGACTGCTGTTCAACTTGGCTTTTTACCACTGCTGGAAAACCAGCAGATTGACAGTACCCGGTTGATAGCGGATGTTAAATCAGGAACCAGCGGCGCCGGGCGCAAAGCGGCAATCGGCACCTTGATGAGTGAAGCAGGAGAAAGCGTAAAAGCTTATGCTGCAAGTGGTCACCGGCACTTACCTGAAATTGAGGCCGGTTTAGAGAGCGCAACCGGACATACTGTTGGATTGACATTTGTACCGCATTTAATGCCGATGATACGAGGTATTCACGCCACCTTGTACAGCCGTCAAAATCAGCAAACCGAGCTGACAAAACTGCATTCAATGATTTCACGGCGTTATGCGGATGAACCGTTTGTCTCGGTATTGCCTGTTGACGCACATCCGGATACT
>JAHZJL010000241.1 GCA_022600935.1 Gammaproteobacteria bacterium | reverse complement strand
TTGGTGTTAAAAAACTGGTCAATACCGGATTGGCTGTCTGATGGAACTACCCGGTCATCGTCCCCGTTTGTATGTTGATACTGGAAGCTGGCAGCAATGTTCCAGTCACCATAATGCCCACCATGTTGTGCCCACCCACTTTGCGTATCCCAATTCCCGACACGGCCACCGATTGTTGTTCCATCGATATCATCAGCTGTTTTAGTGATGATATTGATGACTCCGGCAAACGCATCGGCACCATAGATTGCTGAACCGGGGCCTCGGATGATTTCAATTCGTGCAATATGTTCCACTGGCATCTTAAAACCCAATGTTCTGGAGCCTAAAAACGGAGTCGATAGCCGTGTTCCATTGAGTAATAATAATACTTGTGACCCGCTGCTGTTACGTATCCCGCGAAACGTATAGACGTTATCGTATGTTAAAGGGTCAATAGTGACATGTAATCCAGGCACAGTTTCAAGAACTTCATGGAGCTGTGTAGCACCCATGGCATCGATTGCATCAGACATAATGACAGTGGCGACAGCCGCTGCACGGGAAGCCGGTTGTTCACTGCCACTGGCAATATCTATAGGAATGTTAGCAAGTTCTTCCGGAGATAATTCAAAAAAATCATCCATGGATTGTTCGGCCAATTGAGAAGGATATGCACAATCCATATAACTGCAAAGCGCCAGTAAAATCATCATGCCGTTCTTTAGTGTTTTCATAAGCCAATACCGGGTCGATATTAATGTTTATGTTCAGGTCTGCCAAGTTTGAGCAGTCTTGGATCAAATACCAGGTTTGCCGCTTCGACAACGGGTTCATTGAAGGTAACGTGTACGCGATTGTTGTAGATATAAAAGCCGATCATTCCATCGTAATGAATAAAATCCCCGTAATCACCGACAGTGAGCACATGACTGGCAGCCAGATCGAGCAGAGATTCCCTGTCCGGTTCATTCTGTTGCCTGGCAAAGAACAGAATTCTGCAGGTTTTCATTTGCTCATTGAATTCTGAAAAATACTGTAGACGGATCGGTAGACCGTTGATGTCTTTTGTCTCGATCGGTTTAATTATGGGACCGAAAGGGTCTTTGCCTAAAATGCAGATTAAAAACTTGTCTTTGGTGGATTTATGCTGATCAGGCCAGTGGGTGAATTTTGAAAATTGATAGAGATATGCTGCTTTGATTTTATATTCTGTTTTAGTGTCAGCGTGGAGTATGGTTGGTGCTGACAGGAACAATACCGCAATAAACAAGGCCATCCCATTGCTGTGAAAGCAATGCCTTGGTCTTAATGTAATCACATCAGAGATGAAACCGGTCAGGATTTTCATTGGGTTCAGCAAGGAGAATTTGATAGACCTTTGATCATGCCAGGAATAAACCAAACCGAGGGTCAGAAGTTAAGGATTAAACAGGTTCAGGTTTAATCTTAACAGTTATAATTATGAAAAATATAGAAATGCAACAACCTTGCTCTTAGTAAAGCGTAGTTGAGTGACAGAATATTACAATCGAAAAACTAATCTGTTTATCGTGTATGAGCACAAAACAGGATTCGTGTAGGAGTTTTTAATCGAGATGATCGATTTGAAGAAAGCGGAAAATGAAAGTTTGGGGCAGGATAGACAGTCAATTGAGAGGTTGATCAAGGCTTTTCAGCACTGATAATACTCCAATATCCGGAAGTTGAGGTGACCTTGGGGTTTATAAATCCTGATTCAGTGAGCATACTGATGATTTCAGCCCCTGAGTATTGTTTACCTTCAGCCCAGACTAACATCGCAACACTCGAGGCTGCTGCCATAAACGGCCCAGATTTGTCATCATCATACAATATTTCATGAATGATGATTTTTCCACCGGAAGTTAAGCTGTCAAAGCTTTTTTGGGCCAGGAACTGGCACTTATCTTCTGGCCAGTCATGGAAAATTTGTGAATAAAAGTGGATATCGGCCAAAGGAAAATCTGATGACCAGATATCTCCTGATAGACTTGACATACGCTTTTCCAGTTGATTGTGTGCGATGTATTCATGAGCGACTGCGCAAACTGGCTCAAGATCAAATACTGTGGCTGTCAACTCTGGCCAATGTGATAAAGCACCTATAGCATGTGCACCAGAGCCTCCACCGATATCAAGCAAGTGGCGATGGCTGGACAGATTGATACATTGCGGCCAGATTGAAGCCGGTTCGACACTGATGCTATGCATGCCACGTGTAAATGCCTTGGCTTGTTCTACCTGTTCCTGATGTGACTGAAATATATCATCTCCACCATAGGTTTGAGCCTTGTTGGTTAATACAGCTTTTTTTAGACTGTCTACTGAAGTAGAAAACGGGTTCTGGGTAATCATATCAAATAGTGCTCCGAATGAGGTTTCACTTTCTTTGAGTAGATATTTTCCAGTGGTTTTAGATAAATGAAATAAATGATCGTCTAGCTCGACTAACTGTAAGGATAGACATGTCGATAACAAAGCTTCTGCAGGACGTTCATCAATATTCAAATGTTGGCAAACTTCTTTTAATGTAGAGGGTTGTTGATTCAATAATTCAAATAAACCTAATTCATAAGAAACAAATACAGCTCGATAACCAATTGCACCAGAAATTATATCCCAAATTAAAGTTGAATCGGATTTAGCAGACATAGATTGTTATCTTTATGGGTTTCTCAAATTATATTAATTATGTCCATATTCTTGCTTCTGCACCATTAT
>JAHZJL010000240.1 GCA_022600935.1 Gammaproteobacteria bacterium | reverse complement strand
TAATGATAAATCTATCCGCCTAAAGGCGGAGGTTTTAACCTTACGAGAGACTAATAAAGCGTTGCTTCGATTTCGTAATCGTCTAATGAATCATTGGGCTTGGCAACGCGAGCTTTTAGGTATGCCCTTTCTTTTTCTCCCAAATCACATAAATACGCTTCAATGTCGGATAATCTTTGGTTAAAGCATAGAAGTTGACTGATCTCATCAGTAGTAAATTCACCTTTATCTTCGGTAAGAGCTGAATCAAAGTTTTCAGAAAACGTAAGAAACTGTTGTCTAAGACTACAGATAAAGTGGTCCAAAATATCTATCTTATTGCTCAAATCTACTATCTGTTCACGTTGCTTTGGCTTCATGATTGATGCTCATTTTCTGTTATCTGTTATCACGATTAAAATATAACCGAATTGATGAGTTATGTAATGTGTCCTCAAAATCTATCTAGTTTTGAATACGATCATGCTTTGGCATTCTGGATGGCTTTGTCGACATCAATGGAATTGACAATCATAACTGAAGACAACTGATCTTACTCAACAAACAGTATTATCTCACCGATTTTAAAACGTCAATGTTGTCAATGACTGAAGCCTGAATCAGGCGTTAATACTGTGTCAGTGGCCAGCAATCTCTCATCATCAATACACGCCAGTGCAACTAATGATGGCTCAACAGTGGCTATTATTCAGGGGTTGTTATTAAACAACTGAATATGGGCAAAAACGCACAAAAAATCTGTTAAGTACTTTATTAGGTATTTTCGCTGAGTAACATACAAGTTACAAAAATGATTTTGATGTTCTCTTTAATTTTTTTAATCTTCGTTTGTATAATGCTCTAGTAACAGCTGCGAGCTTGTTAGGCTTAAGATGCCTTTGTAATAAGCCATTTTACAAGTCCTGCATTAACTGTAAGTTCTGCCATATGATCCAAACCGATGAGTTGGATATTATTAGGAAGCTTCATTTCATTAAAAGCAGAAGTTCCTGTATGGCAGATATAATACATTTCATCGTACTGCGGCATACCTTCGAATTGCTCAATATAGTCCTTGAATTCATTTTTTGAAGACTGCGATTTAACTTGCACAAAGGCACGTCGCCCAGTCACAGGAAAAATAACATCAAGATCAATGGATTTCTCTGCTTTTCCTAGGGTAGCTATTCGTTGCCAACCAGCATTAGAAAAAACGAGGTCAACAAGCAGCTCAAAGTCTTGCCAACCAAGATTTTTGATCACTGGCTTTATGTTGGAAACTAGGTTACTTAGACAGTCATTTGCCTTTTGAACTTCTGGCAATTCTAAGGCATTAATTCTGTTAAGAAGGTAATTGGATTCTTTGACAGAGCAAATTGTGCCCCGAAACATTTGGGTTTTGGTCAGCTTACCACTTAAATTTTCAATGTATAGTGGCTCACCCTTTATGTTGCAAGATTGCCATTGACCATCAACCTCTCTGATTCTACTTCCATCCTCAAGCTGTATCACGCTCTCCTTAGCAAAGCACCAATAAAGCTTGCGTTTGAAAAAAGTGACCCACATGGTTGTAGAAGGTTGCGTATAAAAATTTTTTATTTGGTTTGTGGTTTCTGTCGCCTTTTTTTTCGTTTTCGAATCAAGCCAATAACGATTTATAAAATCCCAGTCGCCATCTAAACATTTTTGATGATGCGGGTTGTTAAAACCAAGCCTTATCATTGGCTTATTACTTACGATACAGCGTTTTTCCCAGCCACCGGATCGTCCAAGTTTTATAAATTTTACGGTTTTAGCTTTAATCATGATGATCCCTTGAAATTTAAGAGTCTAGCAATCTGTTGATCAGAACTATTTTAAAATCCCTTTGTTTCTAAGAGCGAATAAGTTCAATGGTTTTAAACGGGTTAATACTTTTATGAAGTGTAGTAGATATATCCAGATCACATTAAGTGAAAGTGTCAGCCAACTTGATAAAAGAATATTCCATTAGGTTCGAATAAGTCCGCACCAATTTAGTTTGCCGTCAATGTCTCCTTGAACCAAAGGGTTCGGATTTGATTTGGAACAAAGATACTTGGTATTGCCAGACACTTTAATCTCACGACCGTAACTTTCGGTACACTTAATCAACACAAAATGAATATGCATAAAAAAAGCCCTGTATCAACAGGGCTTTTTTGATTGAAGGGCAGGGGGCGCTATTTTGGTGTTGGCGCTTGTTGTTGAGCAGGTGCTTTCTGTTCAACTTTTACTGGTGGGGGTGTTGTTCCTGCTGCACCAGGTTGTGGTTGTGCAGGTGTTCCTGCTGTAGGTGCAGGTTCTGTTTTGTTGATTACGACATTAGATGTTTCACGTAACTGTTTGACGTGTTCTTGAAGCTTTTTCTGTTTGATCATAGATTCAATGGAATTTTTCATCTTGTCCAGTGAAGGTGGCTGCTTTTCTCTGGAGTCATCACGGATAATGACATGATAGCCAAATCGTGTTTTAACTGGTGTCTTTGTATATTCGCCATTGTTCAGTGTTGCAACAGCATCAGAGAAGGCAGGGACCATTTGCTTGGGAACAAACCAGCCCAATTCACCACCTTTTTTGGCAGATGGTCCGGTAGATTTTTCTTTGGCCAGCTTGGAAAAATCACCGCCTTTATCAAGTTTTGCGATGATGTCTTTTGCGGTTTGTTCTTCCTTGACAAGGATATGTCGGGCTTTGAATTCCGGTGACTTCATTTTGTCTGCATAGGCATCATATTCTTTTTGAATATCAGCCTCGGAAACCTGAACATCTTTCATGTAATCCTGGACATATGCGTCGGACAGTATGCTTCGAGCTGAAAGGGCCAGTTTAGTGCGAATATCCGGGTTTTTATAAACACCTTGTTTTTTCGCTTCCTGATACAATAATTCCCTGTTAACAAGCTCTTCTGTCCATCGTTCATCCGGGATATTGACAGGCTGCCGGCTGCGCTTGTTGAATTCATCCTTGACGGTATCAACAGCTTGTTTGGTAATTGGCTGCTCATTGACAGTAGCCAGTACAGTTGTCCCCTCGGTAACAAACGCGTCTGAGAAGCCTTCGTCTCCACCTTCCTTACAGGCTGAAACTAATGTCAGGCTGCCTAACACACATGCCTTGATAAATGTTTGTTTCATATTAGGTTTTCCTCTAATGTTATGATTGATTTATGGTTTTGATTCGTGGGGTGAGATGGCTTGAATACTCAATGCATGAATATCGGATGGCATCATTGACTGTAATGCCTGATACACTAGTTGGTGTCGCTTGATTGTTGAGAGTGTATTAAACTTATTAGAAACAATATGGACTTGAAAATGCCCACCCCCGTGGTCCCTTGCTCCGGCATGTCCTGCATGAGCTGCACTATCATCGACAATTTCCAGACTGATTGGTTCAAGTGCCTGGGTGAGTAGCGTTCTGATTTGATCAACCCGGTTTGTCATTGTGGGAACACCATTTTAAACGGTTTGACAGTGACATTTTTGTAAACACCGCTTGTTTGATAAGGGTCATCAGCTGCCCATGACTCTGCATGTTCCAGATTGTCGAATTCAGCAATAATGACACTGCCGGTAAATCCTGCTGAACCCGGGTCGTTATTATCGATAGCCGGATTGGGACCAGCAACAATCAGACGGCCTTGATTCTGAAGTTTAACAAGACGTTGCAAATGTGCTGGACGGACAGCCAGCCTTTTTTCAAGACTATGATCAGTATCTTCAGCAACAATGACATACAACACAGTCAAATTCCTTCAATATCAGAATTTTCTGAGTCTTCCTTGATATATTTTGACAGGAAAATTGTTTGCAGAATCACGAAAATCAGGGTCATACCCAGCATTCCGAATAATTTAAAATTGACCCAGGTATCTGTGTCAAAATTAAACATGACATAGACATTGGCAATCCCGCTGATAATAAAAAAGGCGATCCAGCTCATACTTAAACGAAACCAGACAAAATCCGGCATTTCAATGTGTCCGGACATCATGCGTTGAATTATCGGGCGTTCGCCAATAAAATGACTGCCAAAGAACACAAGTGCAAATAACCAATTGACCACAGAGGGTTTCCATTTGATAAAACGCTCATCCTGAAGAAATAGCGTTGCAGAACCCAGTACAATAACCAGAACAAGAGTGACAATATGCATTGTCTCGACTTTTCGGTTAATGATCCATCCGGATAACACCTGAATTGCACATGCGCCCATCAGGGTCGCCGTTGCTGTATAGATATCGAATTGTTTATAGACAATAAAAAACAACGCAATAGGAAAGAAATCCCATAACAGTTTTTTCATAGACTGACTAATGACCCTGATAAATTAATTGTCAAAACAGTTAATTATCTCTTGGCATACAAAAACATGCAAGTTATCTTGTTTTTTCATTGACTCAATCACTACAACCGGAATTAAACCATGGACAAAAAATCAGCAACTGAAACTGAACTGGAAGCAGCAGCTTTCAGACGTTTATTAAATCATCTCCAATCTCATACAGAAGTCCAGAATATGGATTTGATGATTCTCGCCGATTTTTGCAGAAACTGTTTAGCTAAATGGTATCAGCAGGAAGCTGAGACCCGTCAGATTGATATCGACTATGATGCAGCACGTGAGAAAGTTTACGGTATGAAGTATGAAGAATGGAAGAAACGTTACCAGACACCGGCTACAGAAGAACAATTAAAAGCGTACGAAGCAGCAAAACAACGACGCAAGGCTCGTGAGCAATAATATGCGCAGACTCTAGAGATTAAACGAACAGAAGCTGACCAGTGGCAATCCAATTCCAGGTACACTATTTAACATAATATACATTATGCGCATTCATTTTTATTGTATGCAAGTCAGTTGACTGAGCTAAAACTGATAGTTCTTGGGTACGACGACTATCCCATTCTCTGATACTGTAAACCGTTGTGCATCTTTTTCCGAATCGATGCCTATTGTTTCACCTGCTGGAATCGTAACGTTTTTATCGACGATGCAATTGACCAGTTGGGCATCTGGGCCGACATGCACATTTTCAAATAAAATGGAGTTGTTGACCATGGCCTTGTCATCAACAAAAACATTGGCAAACAGTATGGAGTGATGGACTCCACCTCCTGAAATAATTACTCCGCCGGCAGCCATTGAATTGATTAACACACCTTCATGGGCCGATGCGCCTTGAATCGCTCTGAAGGGTGGATTTTTGGCCGAATAACTGCGGATAGGCCAGTCGGACTGGTATAAATCCAGCGGAGGGATCGTGGCCAGCAAATCCATGTTGGCATTGTAGTAGCTGTCAATTGTTCCAACATCTCGCCAATAGCGATCCGGCGTCACTCGACCTTCAGTGGTTCCGAAACGATAGGCAAATATCGACGAGTCATTGATCAATTGCGGAATGATATCTTTGCCAAAATCGTGTGAAGATGTTTCATTTCTGGAATCGGATTCTAATGCATCGATCAGTAATTCAGTTGAAAACACATAAATACCCATCGATGCCAGTGAGTGATCGGGATCGTCAGGAATAACAGCCGGTGAATCAGGTTTTTCACTGAACGCTGTGATTGTATTATTCTGGTCGACTGAAATAACCCCGAAAGCATGAGCTTCATTTACTTTGACGGGCATACAGGCAACCGTCATGTCGGCAGAATGCTCACGGTGATATTTGATCATGGCGGCATAGTCCATGCGGTAAATATGATCTCCGGATAAAATCAAAATCCATTGAGCGCCACTGTTTTTAATCAGATTCAGATTTTGATACACCGCATCAGCTGTTCCTCGATACCAGTGGTTACCGACTTGCATTTGTGGTGGAACAGAGGTGATATATTCACCAAGCTCAGGATTGAAAACCGACCAGCCATCGCGTAAGTGTTTTTGCAGAGAAAACGATTTGTATTGGGTTAAAACAAGGATTTTACGTAACCCCGAGTGCAGGCAGTTGGCCAGAGCAAAATCGATAATTCGATATTTTCCGCCAAACGGTACAGCCGGTTTGCTGCGTTCTTCAGTCAGAGGAGACAAGCGATTCCCCCTGCCCCCGGCAAGGATTATGGTTTGGGTTAAATTATTCATTCGATATTCAATTCATACGATACGGGTCATTCGGATCTGATATTCAAATCCAGATAACTCTCTGTCCAGATTAAATTCGGAGCTAGCTCAATACCGCAACAAGTGTACAGTATCCATTGATCAAGATAACCGGGAGTTTTTCATAAAGTGAGGAAAGCAAGGATTATTGAATTTACAATTCAATGATAGATAAGAGTAATTTCAGAGAAAAAGCAGATTTCGATTTATACCTGCGTACTGATAATATACTGCGGCAGGTAAGTGAGGATTTAAGTCCTGTCGAAATTATTGCAGTGAGTGAACGCTGCAGATCAGGATTATTTAGCCAATTATACGAACCAGTTGTGAACCAAGTTGGCGAATGGCTTGTTGCTGCACAGGATTTTCCAGCTGTCCATTTCCATCAAATGCTTTGTGAGCATTTGATATGGCATGTTGCTCAGGTAATACCAATACACCTATATTTGAAAGCAGCATTCTCAGGAAAACCAGCCCGCGAAGTCCCCCCAGGGCTCCTGGTGAGGCTGACATGATAGCTGCATATTTACCTTTATAGGCAGCCAGTGGACGCTCCTGATCGTTCTCTTTTCGCGATGCCCAGTCAATGGCATTTTTAAGCAATGGACTGAATGCGCTGTTATATTCAGGTGATGCGATCAGGAAGCCGTCATGATCGATCAGAATTTGCTTTAACGCTTTGGCGTGTTCAGGAAGACCATTGCTTGATTCTGCATCAGCGTTGTAAATTGGTAATTGATAATCACCCAGATTGATAACTGTGACATCAGCGCCCTCTTCTCGTGCAGCATCTGCGGCTATTGTGACCAGTTTTTGATTGAATGATCCAGTCCGGCTGCTGCCCGAGAATGCAAGTATTTTTGGCACAATCAACTCCTATTTTGATTCATTGAAATAGTCTTGCCCAAGTAATTTTGAATAATTGACCGATATCTTTAAACCGGCAAAACGCGGCGATGCTTTGAACAATATTTGTTTAAGCGGTACAAAATCCAGTTTTACCAATGCAATCTGACGATCCTCGTATCCTTCTTCAATGCGGTCAGTTTTCAGCTTGAACCGGTAAAGGAATCGCTGAAAGGTGTTTTCATTGACAATCTCATACGCTGGACCTAACACTTTTTGCACGGATGCTTGATCAGGCGGACTGGCTGATGTATTTAAACGTGTAACATCGGCCTTGATCTTTCTGGATAATTTAAATATTGTCGCCTGCCCCAGAGAACGTAACGAGGCTTCCAGAAATTCATCAGGAACGATTGCCAGAAATTCATCCGGGAAAAACCATTGCTGCAGCTTGTCCTGTTGATTGAAGCGAAAACGAAAAACTAGTGATACGGGTTGGTGTATGTGTTGGTCAGGGTTGTGAATCTTGTCAAAATGGTAAGTCCAGATTTCACCGTCATCATCAGACAGAATCTGGGTTGGACTTAATTTGGATAAATTTAAAATATCCGTTTTTTCCAGTATCGGTTGTTTGAAATACAGTGAAAAGCCGGCATCTTTTTTGATGATTATATAGTCATCAAATTCATTGAACTGGTTTTTGAGCTCTAACAGTCTTAAATAGACGCAACCACTCAATAACAGACAGAGCAATAGCAGAATGATGGTACTTAAAAGAGTTTTGCAATGCATGAAACGCTGTATAATCCTGCTAAAAGACTTGTGTGTTGACCATTTAATTAATCTTGGGATTACTTTACCATGTCAGTGATCTGCGATGCTACATTACCCGGACGTTGGGAACCTCTCACCATTCACAAAACACACTTTGTCAATGGCAATACCATTATTCCGCCCTTCCCTGACGGTTATCAGCAAGCTGTTCTGGGTCTGGGTTGTTTCTGGGGGCCGGAACGTTATTTCTGGCAATTAAACGGTGTTTATTCAACTTCAGTCGGCTATAGCGGCGGAAGCACTCCGCACCCGAATTACAAGGAAGTTTGCACTGGTAAAACCGGTCATGCAGAAGTTGTCCGTATTGTATTTGATCCTGGCATCATCAGTTACCAGGACTTATTGGTCCATTTCTGGGAGGCTCACGACCCGACTCAGGGAATGCGTCAGGGCAATGACAACGGCAGCCAATATCGTTCAATACTATTGACTGTCAATGCAGAGCAACAGGAACAGGCCGAGCAGTCAAGGCTGCACTATCAAAAACGTTTATCCAGTGCGGGTTATGGTGAAGTGACAACAGTGATTCGCCCTCTCCTGGTTTACTACTTTGCTGAGCAGGATCATCAACAATATTTAGCAAAAAACCCGAATGGGTATTGCGGTTTTCATAAAACTGGAGTATCTTTTTCGTCCTGAGGGCAGGTGTTTTCTGTCAAGCAGTTTAATATTGAATATATTACCCTGCTGTCAAGAGGAGGCTATTTGCTAAACGTACATAAGTATTCAATTTCTTATGGAATCGAGCCAGCACAATAAAACAAGAACTGGCAGATCATGAGCTGAATTCACTTGCCCTTTCTCAATCGAACAACTGAATCTTGAAAAGATAAAAAATGACAGGGTTTCCCAACCCTGCCACCAAGAGGAGGAAATGCACTTTCGTGCAAACAAGCAATTCACATTGCTCTAACTCAGTCGGTTAAAATTATAACAATTGAAAAAAAAGATGGAATGTGGCAAATTGTCGCATGAGATCAGGCAATACAGCCTGAGCTGAAAAAAAGACAAAAAAAATGACAGAGCTTTCGCCCTGCCATCAAGAGGAGGAAATGCACTTTCGTGCAAAGAAGCAACAAAAATAATATTGCTTCAACTCAGTCGATAGTAATTATAGCAATTCACTGCCAATAGAAAATGTGGCAAATTGTCGCACTTTAGTTAATCCAAGCTGAACAGCGCTTGGATGTGCGGCAATTTACATTTTTTATTATCAGTTAACTTCATAATATTATTCTAATATTCAATCAGTTACGACTATAGTTAACCATCCTCTATCTCTTTTCTTAAAAAACTCCTTACATCGTTAATATCGAATGGCCAGAATAGCTCATGGCCGGATTTTATGAACTGTATCACAGGAATTGATTGTCCATAACGTTCCAGCAATTCATCATTTTCAACAATATCAATATAGGGATAGTCGATATTCCTGTTGTTCCCAGCTAATTCCATATCCAGAATATCTCTGGCTTCATCGCATAAATGACAACCTTCAGTTCCATAAAGGACTATCTGTTGAGTCATCGGTGTTGTCATGCAGACAGTGATTGATTGTTGTTAACGGTTATCGTCCTGGAACTGGAGTTAATCAGGATCATAACTTAATATTGAAGCCAAATGACGCTCAGTATCAGTCGTTGATTGACGTTTACGCAGTGAATAATCTTCAACCTGATCTTTGGCAATCCGCCCGACATTGAAATAACGTGATTCAGGATGTGAAAAATACCATCCACTCACTGAAGACGCTGGATACATGGCATATCCGTCAGTTAGCTCGATGCCAATGGATTGTTCGACATTTAATAGTTTGAATAATGTGGTTTTTTCGGTATGATCCGGACAGGCCGGATAACCTGGTGCAGGCCGGATACCGAGATATTTTTCCTTGATTAATTCCTGCCTGCCGAGTGATTCGTCTTTAACATATCCCCAGAACTCGGTTCTGACCCGCTGGTGCATTAATTCTGCAAATGCTTCAGCCAGTCGATCGGCCAACGCCTTAAGCATGATCGAATCATAATCATTATGTTCCAGCTCGAATTTCTGCAAATGCTCTTCAATGCCGATCCCTGTGGTTACTGCAAAACCACCAATGTAATCGCCTTTGCCATTTGGTGCAACCAGATCGGCCAGGCAGTGATTGGCCTGACCAGGCGGCTTGTCAGCCTGCTGACGCAGGAAAAACAGGGTCTCGCCAACCTGTTTTCTGGTCTCATCATTATAGATCAACACATCGTCACCCTGCCCTGCGGCCGGGAAAAAACCGATGACTGCTCGTGCTGTTAACCACTGTTCATCTATAATCTGCTTCAACATGTTTTGCGCATCCTCAAACAGACTTGCTGCCTGTTTGCCAACGATGTCATCATCGAGAATTTTTGGGTAGCTTCCAGCCAATTCCCAGGTTTGAAAAAACGGTGACCAATCGATATATTCAGCGATGTCTCCCAGACTATACGAATCAAAAACCTTTGTTCCGGATATGTGTGGTTTAACCGGTTGATATTTCGACCACTCAGTTTTCTTTGCATTGTTGCGTGCTTTGTCCAGGCTGAGTTGTTTTACCGATGATTTACGGCCGGCATGACGGGTTCTGAGCTGCTCGTATTCCTGTTGAATTTTTGTCTGATAATCTTGCTTGCTGTCACTTAACAGAGCGGATGCCACACCTACGCTGCGTGATGCATCCGTAACATACACCACAGGTTGTTTATAATTTGGATCAATCTTGACCGCTGTATGAATGCGCGAAGTTGTCGCACCGCCAATCAATAATGGAATACTAAACTCCTGGCGTTGCATTTCTTTGGCGACATGGACCATTTCATCAAGCGACGGGGTAATCAAACCGCTCAAACCGATCATATCAACGTTTTCATCTCGTGCCACCTTGAGGATTTTTTCACAAGGAACCATGACGCCCAGGTCAAGTACTTCATAGTTATTGCATTGCATCACTACGGCAACGATATTCTTTCCAATATCGTGTACATCACCTTTAACAGTCGCCATCAGTATTTTTCCGGCAGATTGATTGTCACTGTGCTGATCCTGCTCCATAAACGGCATCAAATACGCGACTGCTTTTTTCATGACTCTGGCAGATTTAACGACTTGAGGTAAAAACATCTTACCCGCTCCAAACAAATCCCCGACTACATTCATTCCAGCCATCAATGGACCTTCTATGACGCTTAACGGGCTGTTCAGCTCAATACGCGCTTCCTCAGTGTCCACCTCAATGTATTCCGTAATCCCTTTTACCAGAGCATGCTCCATCCGTTTTTCGACAGGCCACTGACGCCATTCCAGATCAGTCTGATCGTCTTGTCTGGACGATTTATTCCGATACGATTCTGCCAGCACCAATAGGTGTTCGGTCGCATCAGCATCACGTGCCAGTATCACATCTTCGATACAATCTCTAAGTTTTTCCGGGATATCCTCGTAAATTGACAATTGGCCAGCATTGACAATTCCCATGTCAAACCCGACCCGGATTGCATGGTATAAAAACACCGCATGAATCGCCTCACGCATAAAATTGTTACCGCGAAATGAGAACGAAACATTGGACACGCCACCAGACGTTAAGGCATGGGGAAGCGTTTGTTTAATGATTTCAACAGCATTGATAAAATCCAGGCCATAACGATTATGCTCCTCGATACCTGTCGCGACAGCGAATATATTAGGGTCGAAGATAATATCTTCTGGAGGAAAACCGAGCTCCTCAGTCAGTATCTTGTATGCGCGTGTGCAGATTTCGACTTTGCGTTCGCAGGTATCGGCCTGGCCTTCCTCATCAAACGCCATAATCACTGCGGCTGCGCCATAACGACGAATCAATCGGGCTTGATGGCGGAAAATGTCTTCACCCTCTTTCATGGAAATCGAATTCACCACAGATTTGCCCTGAACGCATTTAAGTCCGGCTTCAATCACTTCCCATTTGGAGGAATCGATCATTACCGGGATTTTGGAAATTTCAGGTTCAGAGGCCAGCAGATTGAGAAAACGCACCATAACTTGTTTGGAATCCAGCATGCCCTCATCAACATTGACATCAATGATTTGAGCGCCATTTTCGACCTGTTGCAAGGCGACTTCCAAAGCGGCTTCATAATCTTCCGCTTCGATCAGTTTTCGAAATCGTGCTGAGCCGGTCACATTGGTTCGCTCGCCGATATTAACAAACAAACTGTCTTTTTCGATGTTCTGTGCTTCTAAACCGGACAATCGGCAGGCTTTGGGAATTTCAGGGAGTTGCCTGGGGGGGTATTTCGCGACAGCTTCAGCAATCGCCTTGATATGATCGGGTGTACTGCCACAGCAACCACCGATGATATTGAGAAACCCATTGGCAGCCCAGTCCTCGACATCAGCTGCCATATTTTCCGGAGTCTCGTCGTATTCGCCAAATTCATTGGGTAACCCGGCATTCGGATGCGCTGAAACATGGGTATTGCAGATTGCAGAGAATTCTTCAATATGTGGACGTAATTCCTTTGCGCCCAACGCACAGTTCAAGCCAAATGACAACGGATTACAATGATTCAGGGAATTCCAGAACGCTTCTCCAGTCTGACCAGTCAAGGTGCGCCCCGATGCATCGGTGATTGTTCCGGAAATCATGATCGGTAAGCGGATTGAATGGGCTTCAAAATAACTGTCAATCGCAAACAAAGCCGCTTTTGCATTGAGCGTATCAAACACGGTTTCAACCAACAGCAGATCAGCGCCACCTTCGATCAAACCATCAATCGCTTCTGTATACGATTCAACCAGCGTATCGAAATCAATGTTGCGATAGCCAGGATCGTTGACATCCGGCGAAATCGAAGCAGTGCGGTTAGTTGGACCTAATACACCTGCTACAAATCGCGGTTTATCCGGTTGATTTTCAGTGAGATCATCAGCAACAACTCTGGCCAATCGTGCCGATTCGACATTAATTTCCCGAACCAGATGTTCCATTGAATAATCTGCCATGGCAATACTGGTGGCATTGAATGTATTGGTTTCTACAATGTCAGCGCCAGCCTCAAGATATGCACGATGGATCGATTGAATGATATCCGGTCGAGTCAACGACAATAAATCGTTATTGCCTTTTAGATCCGAATGCCAGTCAGCAAATCGCTCTCCCCGGTAATCATTTTCTTCCAGCTTGTAACGCTGAATCATGGTGCCCATTGCACCATCCAGAATTAATATTCGTTGTCCAAGCAATTCCACAATTAACTCGGAGCGCACTGATAGCTTACTCATTGATTTTCCGCTGGTATAGTATAATTTTTGAAAAACTGGTTATTATATCGAGTTGTTGGAGGCCAATGATAGCCATAACCATTGAAATTGCATAAAGTTTGCAAATCTTCTCCTTAGTCTTGCTCTTGTTGACAGGCAATGAATTCCATTAAGACCCTTTGTATCTTGCATTGCTTCGATGAATTATCATCAATTCGCGATACACTAGAGTTGTCTTAAATTGACACCTAAAATTAAAATCCTTTACAGACAGGTGTAATAATGAGTAAAAATAAACAGTCAGAAAACACTCAATCATTTGAAGCACAAGCCGCTCAGTCTATCAAGGAAGAAGCTGAGAAAATTGCCAATGCCACTCAGGCTCCAGGGCAGACCAAAAGTGAAACAAAACTGATCACCCAGGGTATTGCCAAAGGCATTGAAGCTTACAAAAAACAGGAAAAAGCAAAAGCCCGGGAGCGCTCGAAAAATGAGAAAAAGAAAAAACAGGAGAACGCTACAGACGCACAGACAACAACGTCTATGCAAAACAAAGCTGTGCTTGGAAAACTGGCCAGACTCATCAAATATTTAAGCAACTTCATGGCCTTTTTGTCACTGAGTCATTTTTCAGTGATCTTCTTATCGAAAAGCATCCTGAAAGACAGTATTCAATGGGTACCAATTATTGCCATCAGCCTGGGTATACTCTATTTGCTGGCGTCATTCTTTTTTCTCAAAATATCCAAAAGCTTGCGTGACAGAGCAGGTTAATATCTTCAAGCTTGAGCCATTCAAACCTGTTAGCAAATACGTATCATGTGCTGGCTAAAATGCCCGTAAAATATGCTGACTTTGTTGCTTAGAATGTATTGCTTAAGTGATTGAAAATTCCCTTAACTAAACAACCATCAGCCAAAGCCGATGGTTGTTTAGTTGGATAAATTCATATTTTTCAAATGATTATAACAAAATCAATCTGACATTAAAATATATTCGACACCAGATGAAAATGATATATTGAATTCATTAATGGAATTAAAAGTGTAACAAAATAAATAAGTTAAAGTAAATTTAACGTTTGTATTTTAAGGATTGAATCGTAGTACATGCATAATTGATGCAATTAAGATATAATAAGACGTGTTGGTTATAAATCACCCGTTTCATATAGTCAGGTCAATTAATATGGATGGAATATATAGCAAGTTGGTTTCACGCTATTACGTGATTCATATTACCTTCTGCTGCATTGTTCTATTGACCCTAATAGTCGTTGGCTATATCAGAATTTTTAATACATCAACTGTCGAATTCATTCAAAGAGCGTGTCACCCGATATTAATGTCATGCTTTATATTGTTGTTGAGTGCGCTTCATGCAATGTGTCTTTGGGTTTTAGTCAGACACATGCCAGGATTTCTGAAGCAATATGTCCAACAACAGGATGTTAACGAATACAATTGTCGCGTATTTGGACTGACAAATCGTCATATTTACACTCGCTATATCACGGATCTTTGTTTTTATAACGCATTTCTTCTTGGCATTGTTTTTTTGATTCTGGCTCCAGTATAAATTTGCTCTGTATTCGCATGCATAAAAACTGTCAATTTGAACGCAGTCAAAAAATCTTTGTTTGTTTAGACTCTTTTTCTGTTATCAATTGAATAAATCACGTATTTGACAGTTGATATTCACGATACAGCAATGTTGCCGTCCAAATGTAACTTAAAATCATCAGGACTGAACCACTAAAAAAAGACAGGGAAGCGATTTGATGGTCATAATTGATCAGCCCGGTTTCAGTCAGCAGATATTCCCAGTCATGAAACCCGTATGGGGCTGTGTGGCCGAAATTACCACCTATTAAAGGTAAAATACCGGCTCTTGCGTCATTGATATAAGGCGCAATATCAAGAAAATTCTCTGCCACCCACCAGAATGTGATGCTTGCGCCAAATGCGTCATTGTGCCTGATCAACAAGACGACTGTGCAGATTGAAGGCATCAGTATTTGCCCGAGTGTACCTCCCAGTGATTGGATGAATGAGCCAAACGGGCTAAAGATAACATGCCCGGCTTCATGGAATGGGGAGGTTGATCATGTGTAAAAATGACTCACCAACAGCGTTACTGGCAATGCTGGTTGACATTAAACGCACTCCCCAGACCACGAAGACTAACAGTAATAACGCTCTCCCAATAAAGAACGGTCGTTCGCTGGGCTCAGGTAAAATAATTTGTTTGATTTGAGAATAGAGACTGTCTACTTCAAATATTAAATCTTGTGAGTCAGTATCCTGGTCTGGTTGATAGCGGATTTGATTGGTTTGCTCGGAATGATATTTATAATATTTCTCAAAAACAATTTCACAGGATTCACAACTGATATTGTCTCTGGATTGTGAGTGCTCGCACTTCGGACATTTGTTTAACATCTGACACCTCGTTCTTGACCAGTGTTAAGTTTAGTTCAGTCACTAACGAGTGGTTGTCAGCAGCAGGAAAAAGTGAACTGTCAGCCGGATCTGTGGGCGGGAAAATTTGATTGCAATGTGGAATTGATCTGTTTCAGGAATCAGGAAAAGGGATTAATCCCGATAAATCCTGGCTCCAGGAGATATTCTGAGGTGTTAGCCGGTTAGTATCCTGGTTAAGCAGCCAGTGGCTGGGTACGCTCCAATACCTGAAATGCATCGTGGCGGACGTTGTTCTGGCTCATTTCAGTTTGTAACATCGCTTCTGTAACGATCCCACGCTCTAAACATTCCTTGAGTAATCCGAAGAAAAATGCTTCCTGTGCCGGGTCTGGATGAGGTTTATAGTGTCCGAGTAATCCGTATTCACCGAAAAAAGCTCTTCTGGCTTTTTTAACCCATAACAATGGGGACCATTTGGCTTCGTTTTCAGCCGGGCGGTAATCAACTGGCAGACCGGTTTTCCAGGGTTGGGTTTTGCGTTTGGTGTTATGCAGCAATTTAGTTTGATCATTGAGTTGATCAAAATCATTCCAGTAATTTTCGAACAAGCTGATGTTGTCACGCTGCTCCAGCTTCAAGCCGATCCAGGGCATGTAATCACGCTTGAATTCGAACATTTCGTTAAATTGCTGTGCGCAATTCCAGCTTTTGAGCTTTGCACAATCCAATAACATTACACTGCTGGCAAGCGCACCACTCCGACCTTTTCGACCTGCACGAGTTCGGCACATGATTGCCGATCCCTGCATATCACGGGACAGTAATTCCCAGATATCACCGACTGCAAAAATATCAGGATCCATCACCACTGCCCTGCCCTCGTATCCCATTAATTCTGGCGGCATAAAACGCAATGGCGTAAACGATTGCAAATCATCATTTAACCAGAGTCGGCGTTGCCCTGCTCTCAGATAATACTGACCTTCTCTGGCATGTAAAAATGAATGATCTTTAGTGTGAATAAACTGGACATCAAACCGGTCGTTATGCCTGGAATTGCGTTCAATGGAATATTTGGCGACCAAAGCACCAATGTGTTGTTTATGATTAGTGTGAATAAAAACACGGTATTTCATCACATTCACCTGTTGTGTTATTCGCTGGACGGGCTTTGCAGTTCAGTCTGGTTATGGTCCAGCAAGCGCTGTTCAATGTCATCCAGTTTTTTCTGGATCATCCGGGTGTTTTTCGGCCCCATTCTTAGCATTTGTTTACTCACTGCATTGAGTTTTTCCAGTCTTGAGTCAGCATATTGATACATGACCGATGGACGCGTCAGCTCAATACGTTCATGAATGACTGGCGCAGATCGTACTTTTTTTATGGCCGCGAGCAGAACATTATCGAAGTCATGAGAAGCACTCGCTGCCTGTTGAGGCTTTAATTCTGACCAGGCTGTATCCAGCAAAGGTTCCAGAGTGGTGTAAACGCTGACGACCTGTTCCGTGTCTAGGGCATCAATGGTTTTTGCAATGGCATTGTAGCGTTTGTAACCGGCCGGATCGAGATAATACCGATCATCACCTTCAGATCTGACAGAAAACGCACCGGATGGCTTCAGAAACTGAAAATATTTGTGCGGCACTTTACCGCGCGACAGATTTTCAACAAACTGGGTAAATTTGCGAACCGGTTGTGGAGTTTTCAGCCAGGAGCGCCAGATTGATCCGTTTGACAATGTCGACAGAGATTCACGAACCAATGAGTCACTTTGTTCAAGAGAGGGTAAATTTGTTGTATCAGGCGACAAATTTTGAGACGCTGTTTCGTCACCAGTTTGATTTGATGTTGACTGAGTATCGTCCTGGTTATTCAACCCTAACTGTTGTTGCTGGGTTAACTGTCTGGCATCATCACTCGGCTCAGAGTTTATAGCTGGTTCAATTGTGCTGGTTGGCACATTTTCCGTATCGGTATCCGAATCTGAATCCTGCCAGTATTGCCATAAAATGAATATCAATATGAGCAGCGCAAGAACGATGACGACATTGACCAGCGTATCGCCTCGCTGATGGCTAACGATGTTTTTGGACAATTGTTGCTGTTGGTGTTTCATACCACAACCTCGCTGTGTCAGGCAGATTTTTGAACCGGCTCCGAGTCCAGCCCAAAGGATTGATGTAATGTTCGTACTGCCAGTTCCAGATATTTTTCGTCAATCACCACAGAAATCTTGATTTCTGAAGTCGAAATCATACGGATATTGATATTTTCTCTGGCAAGGTCTCTGAACATCCGGGCGGCTATTCCTGCATGGGAACGCATACCGACACCGACCAGCGATACCTTGACAATGTTGTCATCACTATTGGCTTGTCTGGCGCCCAAAGTATCGCAAATGGATTGCAGGATATCCAGCGCTTTGGCGCAGTCATTACGATGCACGGTAAAACTGAAATCAGTGGTATTGTCCTCGGCAGTATTTTGCACAATCATATCGACTTCGATATTGGCATCGGCAACCGGTCCCAGGATTTGCGCGGCAATACCTGGCCGGTCAGGAACCCCGGTGAGGATCAATTGCGCCTCGTCTCGGTTAAAAGCGATTCCTGATATTAATGCTTGCTCCATTGCAGTATCCTCTTTGCTGATCAGCGTTCCTTCGCCGTCTTTGAATGTTGACAAGACCCGTAACGGCACATCGTATTTCCCGGCAAACTCGACGGATCGTATCTGTAAGACCTTGGACCCGAGACTGGCCATTTCCAGCATTTCTTCAAACGTCACTCGATGCAGCCGCCGGGCTTTGGGTTCCACTCGCGGATCGGTGGTATATACCCCGTCGACATCAGTGTAAATTCTGCATTCGTCTGCATTTAAAGCTGCCGCCAGCGCGACTGCTGTCGTATCCGAACCACCACGACCCAGCGTGGTAATGCGTCCTGATTCAGTCACTCCCTGAAAGCCGGCAACTACAATAACCTTACGCTGTTCCAGGTCGTTACGCATACGTTCTGTTTCAATGTCGACAATGCGCGCTTTGCCATGACTGTCATCGGTAACAATTCTGATTTGCGCTCCAGTATAACTGGTTGCTGACACACCACGTTGTTCCAGGGCCATACACAGCAAGGCAATGGTGACTTGCTCACCGGTTGAAACCAGCACATCGAGATTGTTCGGATCCGGAGTTTGCTGTAAGGACGTTGCCAGTTGAATCAGTCGATTGGTTTCGCCGCTCATGGCCGAGACTACGATAACCAGATCGTCGCCAGTGTTATGAGCAGTGACAATTTTATCCGCGACCAGTTCAATACATTCGGAATTGGCGACTGATGTGCCGCCAAATTTATACACGTGTAATGCCATGAATCAGCCCAACTGTTGTTCGATCCAGGCCGGAACTGCAGCCAGAGCCTCATCCAGCGCAGCGGGATTGTTACCACCAGCTTGGGCCATATCTGGACGACCACCACCTTTGCCGCCAACTTTGGATGCAACACGATTGACCAGATCCCCGGCTTTAATGCGACTGGTCTGGTCTTTGCTGACCCCGGCAACCAGACTGACAGAACTGCCATTGACTGTCGCAATCACCACGGCAGCACTACCGAGTTTATGTTTCAGTTGATCGACAATTTCTCGCAATGCTTTGGGCTCGGTCGCTTCAACCCTGGCAGCCAGAACTTTGATTCCGGCTACATCAACAGCCTGATCTGTCAGGGCCAACCCTGATTCACTGGCCATTTTGGATTTGAGTTGTTCGAGTTGTTTTTCCAGTTGCCGGTTTTTTTCAAGTATTATTTCAACTTTTTCCGACAGGCTGGAACGGTCGCTTTTCAAACAATCGGCGATTTGTTCAAGCATGGATTCAGTTTGCTCGATGCGCTGCACAGCGCCTTCTCCGCTGACTGCTTCAATACGACGCACACCTGAAGCAATACCGGATTCACTGATAATTTTAAACACGCCGATATCTCCGGCCCGGCTGACATGCGTTCCACCACATAATTCAGTTGAAAAATCCCCAATGCGCAGCACTCTGACTGTATCGCCGTATTTTTCGCCAAACAAAGCCATTGCTCCGGCTTTCAAGGCATCATTTTTGTCCATTAAATCTGCCTGGACTTCAGTATTGTTGCGAATTTGACGATTGACGATGCGTTCGATGTCACGCAATTGATTAGCGTCTAGTGGTTGATTATGGGAAAAATCGAATCGCAAACGTTCAGCATCAACCAGCGAGCCTTTCTGGGTGACATGTGACCCCAGAACCTGGCGTAGCGCTGCATGGAGCAAATGCGTTGCAGAGTGATTGAGCGCGATGGCAGTGCGGCGCTTGGAATCGACAATGGCTTCGCAGTCTGACTGGTTATGTATGGTTCCTTTGCTGACTGTTCCCAGATGCACAATGACGCCGTTGGCCTGTTTACGGGTGTCATCAACAGTAAATTCATTGTCTCCACAAACAATCACGCCGGTATCGCCGACCTGGCCGCCGGATTCAGCGTAAAATGGTGTCTGGTCGAGAACCACTATCGCATGTTGAGCTGTACCTGCCTGCTCAACAGGGTGTCCATCCACAAACACTGCAGTAATTCTGGCTTCTGATTGACACGTATCGTACCCCAGAAATTCAGTATGGCACTCGATATCCAGTTGCGAATCAAGAGTCGCATCAAACCCGCTGGCAGCTCTGGCACGGCTGCGTTGCTCGTTCATTGCTGATTCAAAACCATTGTGATCGATGCTCAGATCGTGTTCACGAGCGTAATCGGCCGTTAAATCCACAGGAAAACCGTAGGTATCGTAGAGTTTGAAGACGATATCTCCTGGAATCACGTTGTCTTTCAGGTCGGTAATGCTGGCATCTAGAATTTTCATGCCTTGTTCCAGAGTTTCGGCAAAGCGTTGTTCTTCTTGTTGCAAGGCTTGTTCAATGCGCTGCTGTGATTGGCGTAAATCGGGGAAGGCATCACCCATGACTAGACACAAGGTGTCCACCAGACGGTAAAAAAACACCTCACGAATACCCAACCGGTAACCATGACGGATTGCGCGGCGAATGATGCGTCGCAATACATAACCACGCCCTTCGTTGGATGGCATCACGCCATCGCAAATCAGAAAAGAACAAGAACGGATATGGTCAGCAATGACTTTTAACGAGCTGTGGCTCAAGTCCTGAGTATTTGCCAGTTGCGCGACTGCCTTCAACAGCTTTTGAAACAGATCGATCTGGTAATTTTCATGGACACCTTGCATGACAGCGGCCAGTCGTTCCAGACCAGCTCCGGTGTCTACTGACGGGCTTGGCAATGGCGTCAGTTTGCCTTGCTTATCGCGGTCATATTGCATAAACACCAGATTCCAGATTTCGACAAAGCGATCACCGTCTTCATTTTCCGATCCGGGTGGTCCGCCTTCTATGTGTTCGCCGTGGTCATAGAATATTTCCGAGCATGGACCACATGGTCCGATATCGCCCATTGACCAGAAATTACTGCTCTCGCCAAGTCGGGAAAAACGCACAGGATCAACCTTGACAGTGTTTAACCAGATATCTTCAGCTTGCTGATCATCGTGATATATCGTCACCCATAAGCGCTGTTGTGGGATGTTCAACTCTTTGGTTAAATAATTCCAGGCCAGACGAATGGCTTCTTCCTTGAAATAATCACCGAAACTGAAATTACCAAGCATTTCAAAAAATGTATGATGACGAGCTGTATACCCGACATTTTCCAGATCGTTATGTTTACCCCCTGCCCTGACACAACGCTGGCTGCTGGTGGCGCGGGTATAATTGCGTTTTTCATGACCCAGAAAAACATCTTTAAACTGCACCATCCCGGCATTGGTAAATAACAGGGTCGGGTCGTCACCGGGAACCAGAGGACTGGACTCAACCAGTGTGTGCCCGTTGTTGACAAAATAATCCAGGAAACTCGAACGCAATTCTGCGCAAGTCATTTTTTTCATTGATATCCAATCATTTTTTGAAACGGTTATTGATGTAATTCAGTCGCGTACTCAGTATTTAACAACGTATTGATCTGTTCTGCTGTATACCCTCGATAACTTAAAAAACGCATACGTTTAGCGCGTTCCGGCCAGTCAATAATATGAGTATCACTGAATTTTTTGCGGTATGCTTTAAGCATGTAAATCTGCCAGTCCTGACTTGGTAACGATTGTTCAACATCGGTTTGTTCAATTCCGCGCTCTTGCAATTCCTGTTTGATACGCACCGGACCGTAACCTTTACTCGCACGCATGGCAATATACTGTTCGGTAAAACGCTGGTCGCTTTGCCAGCCTTGCTGGTGCAATTCATCAATGACGGCATGCACGGCTTCCACATCAAATCCTCGCTGGGTCAATTTATTGACCAGCTCCAAACGGGTCATTTCCCGTCTGGCAAGCAATTCCAGGCATTTAGTTTTGATTTGCGTAGAGTCAGGGTGCGACATCATCGATTGTCATTAACCAGACAAATCATTGTTTGGTCAGGATATTATGCTCTCAGTTTCAGACAAATACATCGTCTGTTGACCTAAGGTTTGTCCAAGCTGATCAGTCGTTAACACGTTCAGGCAATCGCATCCTTATTGCCGGAATCAGCGCTTTTTGGTGTTTTAGCATCCAGTTCGGTTTCAGTTTTTGAACCAGTTCCAAACACTTCATTGCGAATTTTTTCATGGAGTTTTTCAGCTATCTCGGGGTTATCCCTGAGATATTGACGCACATTATCCTTACCCTGACCGATGCGTTCACTTCCATAGCTGTACCAGGAACCGGATTTTTCGACAAATCCGTGTTTAACACCGAGATCAATCAATTCGCCATGCAAGGAAATGCCTTCCCCATAAAGAATTTCAAATTCAGCTTGTTTGAACGGTGGAGCGACCTTGTTTTTGACCACTTTAATACGAGTTTCATTACCGATCACCTCATCACCGCGTTTGATGGAGCTGATCCGACGGATATCAAGACGCACAGATGAATAGAATTTAAGTGCGTTACCACCTGTTGTGGTTTCCGGGCTACCGAACATCACTCCGATTTTCATGCGAATCTGATTAATGAAAATGACTAGCGTATTGGCACGCTGGATATTGGCAGTCAGCTTTCTTAGTGCCTGTGACATCAGACGCGCCTGCAACCCGACATGGGTATCACCCATTTCCCCTTCAATCTCGGCTTTTGGCGTTAATGCTGCTACAGAGTCGACAACGACGATATCGACGGCTCCTGAACGGACCAGCATATCGGTAATTTCCAGGGCTTGTTCGCCGGTATCAGGCTGTGAGACCAGTAAATCATCAATATTGACCCCGATTTTTTCTGCATATTGGGGGTCCAGCGCATGTTCGGCGTCGACGAACGCTGCGGTGCCACCGAGCTTCTGCATTTCAGCGATAACCGACAAGGTCAACGTTGTTTTGCCGGAAGATTCAGGACCGTAAATTTCTACAACGCGGCCACGTGGCAAACCACCGCAACCGAGAGCAATATCCAGACCCAGGGAGCCAGTGGGGACAGTTTGAATGTCTCGCATTTGAGAGCCATCACCGAGCCGCATCACCGAGCCTTTACCAAATTGCTTCTCAATCTGACTTAATGCTGCTGACAGGGCTTTTCGTTTGTTGTCGTCCATTATATTACCGGTAAAGTTGACAAAATTTGTATGACAGGAAATTGTGAGGAGTTCAATAATTCAGATGCATTGTATGTTAACACCTGAGTGAGGCAGAATAGCGATACACAATGATGGTGTTTATTGACGCTTCCTGCTTTAAGATGCCTGATTCAGGGTTGAAATCAACATGGCATCTGAATCAAATTGAAAAACCACGACCAGTTTCCAAAGAGATTCATTATCCCATAGCCGGACCATGATGATCCAGTTCAGTGTTCAATTTTGTTGACTAACTGACAGGAGACTAAAAAAAGAGGGCTATTTAAGTCGTTTGAACCGGGCAAGGACAGTTGATGTTGGAAACGGTTAGTTACAGCCTTGCCCCGCAGTGATAGCAATAATTGGCATCAACACTATGCCCGGATTTTTGACAGGACGGGCATGCACTGTGCGATAGATGGTCTTTCATGGTTTTGGAGAGTTCTGCAGTAAAAATCCCGGTGGGAACGGCAATGATCGCATATCCGGTTAACATCATCAACGACGACAAGGCCTGGCCTAATGCAGTTTGGGGTGAGATATCGCCATACCCGACTGTAGTGACGGTCACAATTGCCCAGTAAATACTTTTGGGGATACTGGTAAAGCCATGTTCCGGCCCTTCCAGCATGTACATCAAAGCGCCAAACAAAGATGTTATGGTCAGCATAAAACACAGAAACACCAGTATTTTGCTTTTGCTGGCTGAAATTGCGACAAGCAACAGATTAGCCTGGGTGACATAATGAGACAGTTTGAGAATTCGAAAGACTCGCAGAATGCGTAGCAAACGAATCATCATCATATATTTTGCACCGCTGACAAAAACCAGCAAATACGCTGGCAGTATCGCCAGTAAATCGATAATTCCAAAAAAACTGAATACATATTGCAGGGGATACCGGTTACAGTAAATTCGCAAACCGTATTCGATACTGAATATGATAGTGAATACCCATTCAAGAACAAACAGCAGTTGTCCGTAGTCCTGATTAATCGCTTCGATACTGTCAACCATGACCACGACGACACTGGCCAGAATCGCAATGATCAGAACGATATCAAACCAGCGCCCGGCTTTGGTATGACTGTCGTAAATGATTGTATAGAGTTGTTGTTTAAAATCCGGATTGGAATAAGGAAGCATGTTGATTGTGATCCTGATTAATGAATTCCTTGATGATTACCGTTTGGAGGTTGCTTGCTCAAGTTTCTGGTTAAACTGTGTGCGTATCTGTTCTACCCGCTTTCTGTTGACCCCGAAATCATAATACCCGGTTCTGGATGCAGAATAGATGTCGATGTGGGTTTTCCCGGTGTTTAGCAAACAGTACACATCATCAACAAAACCGAAAACTGTTGAATTGAATTGTGCATGGTAATATTGATGTTCAGTAACCTGTCGAACCGGGTTGGTCATATCAGTCAAAACCTGATACAGAATTGACATTGCTTCTTGAGCCGACACATCGTGATATTGTAGGGCCTGAACCCGATGTTTATTGTCGTTACTGAGACTGCTCACGCAATTCGGTGAATCCGGGCAGGACGGTAAACCTGTTGGTGGTTGATTGTGTTTCAATTCAGCTGCTGTAAGATTAGGTAGAGCAAGAAAAAAAATGAGAGGTAGAACAATCAGCGGGGATTGTTTATGACAATCAGGGAATTTACGGATCATAAATCAGACATACCGGTTGGTTCACCATTAACTCTGGGCTTTGTATATCAAGCTGGGAGAAAACATCGATCTCACGTGTCATATAAAGTCTTACCAGCTGAATATTTTCCACTGGTGAATCTTCATGCCACTTTGAGGGCCCTGAACCCGTTCTCCAACAACGCCATCGCCATCTGCATCAGTCAGATAATACGTCGGACCGATTTCAGGAACGACTTTAATCATATACAGCTCACCATTGATACTGTATTCGTAAATTGTCTTGTCTTCTTCACGATAAATACGAACATCCTGATCCATCGGTTCACCATCTTCGACAGGTGGTGGAATATCAGGAGGTAACGGTAAACCTGAATTATCGTCTGCAGCAAACACAGACGAACTCGCTAGCATTAGCAATAACAACCCTGGCAGGTTAAAAAAAAGTAAACGACTCACTGGAAATCCATTCTTTTTGTTAAACACGATCTGCATGGCAACAACCGGTTAGATAAATATTTCACTGCTGTAACCTGTCAACAATACCCAGATACCTTATGATACAGTCAACACGCGAGCCTGATATTACAGAGAAGAATGACTACCATCGCATAGCGGTGTGTTTTTTGTCTGTTTACACGCGCAAAAATAGACTGTGGTACTTTTCTCAGCGGTATATTGCACAGGTGTAAAGCTGGTTCCGGAGTGGGAGCCATCACAAAATGGCTGGGTATTACTTTGGCCACATGAGCACCACCAGTAATCCTTTCCTTGTTCAACTTCGACAGCAATCGGTTCTTTACCGGCAACAACAGATTTTTCCATGACTCACCTCGTTTGCTAGCTTTAAGGCTGTATGATAGCCTAAATCAAACGTTTGAAGAAATGAAATTCATTCAATTTGATTCATTCTGCTCCCAATAATTAACAACTTAGTCGAGTGACTGAATGCTTAAATCAATTCTTGTGGTTGGCATAATTTTATCAGCCACGTTGGTAACCGGGGTGATATTTGATTTATCAGCATCCAGTACTCACTTAAAACCGGATAAGCAAAGTGCAACTGAACAACATTCTGGTTCAGGAATTTCACATCATGTTTCACTGGGAAATAATGTGTCCTGCGCGCGTCAGGAATCCGACAATGTTGGAGATTTTATAGACAGCGTTATTTTCGAAACCGACCTGCTGTTAAACTGGTTAAACATTAGACCCTTTCGAAATACTGTGGATCTGATTGAAATCGGGTTTGAAAACGAGGATCTCGATAAAAACGGTTTGCATTCTTCCGGTAATCCTCCACAAATCAACCATCATCCAGACTATATTTTTGAAGGCAGCCAGTCTTTGAAAGTCTGCATCGATCGTCGCAACAGCCCGGTTGAATACCGTACAGAATTTATTTTAAGCCCGACACTGTATGACAAAAAATTTATCGAGCTGGAATACGGCAAGGAATACTGGGTCGGTTTTGCAATACTTCTGGATAACAGTTACCAGATTCCACGGCTGAGTGATATCATTTTTCAGGTTCATGGAAAACCTGATTTACTGCTGGGGGAAGGTTACAGATACCCGGTTTTGTCGTTATCTGTTAGTGGTGATCTTGACAATAAAAAACTGAAAATCGACCAGCCCTACTGGACCATCTCGATTAACGGTGATCAGCGCAAAGTCTCATCAGATACCACAGACCGCACTCAAATGACCAAAATGATTGCACCCTTATCACCAGTTAAACAGGATATCGGACGCTGGGTGACATGGGTGTTGCATTTCAAGCATACCTATGTGCAAGATGGTTTTGTTGAAATCTGGAAAAACGGTGATCTGATCTACAACAAAGCCAATATCCGAACCACTTACAATGACTCAAGAGGGTCGTATTTCAAGGCGGGCAGTTATAAGTGGAGCTGGAGAAACAAGCACGACTACCCAACCATCGATCCGGCGGTTCGCATCAGTTATCTGGATTCATTACGCATTGCCCAGGGCATTGATCGATACAACGATGTTGATCCACTGAATTTCTCGAATAGCAGATAACTGCCGATAGTCTTAACGGCTTGCAATACTCAGGATATACTGAAGCGACCTGTCACGCTTAATGTAGTAAATCGCCAGATACATCAAAAAACCGGCAATCAAAATCAATCCCACCCTGATCAATTCAAGGCTGATTTGAGACAGCAGCAAATAAGCCAGTCCAAACACTGAAATCGAGATAAAAGTATAAGACAGCAATTTTGCGAATATCAGCAGAGTACAAAAACTGTCGATGTAACGCCCCAGAAATATAGCGAAAACAACAAACCGAATCAGGAAGACCAATGAATTCGCAAGTGCCAGCCCTAATAATTCATATTGTCCAACCAGCAACCAGATCACGGTAATATACAGCACTGTATCGATCGGACCCAGAATCGCGGGCACTTTGATTTTATCAATCACGTAAAAACCATTTGACATGAGCGGACAAATGCTTAAAAAGACGATGGAAGGCAACAACCCCAACAGCGCGAAATACACATAATCATGCATTTCCCTGTTGAACTCACCTCGCTCGAATAAAATGGTGATAATCTCATCAGCACACAGGCCCAGCCAGACTGTGAGAGGGATGATAAAAAACATGACACTACTGACGACCCGGGTATAGAACTGCCCCAGCTCCTGATGTTTTCCGTCTGAATAGAGTTTGCTTGATTTGGAAAACGACATCATTTTGACGCCGATTGTTGATGTCTGATGGATTGGCGAGCTGAGTTTTTGTGCCATTGAATAGGCTGAAATCGAGCCGGGTGCCAGCATGGAAGCAAAATAACGCAGAATCACCGGTTTAAACCGTGTGATCAGACCCGATCCAACCAATGTTGCGGTATTTCTCAACACTCGCTTAAACGATTCACTACCAAAATCGAAACTCAGTGAGTGTCGATGCGGTATCCGAAAAGCCAACACAACAAACCTTAGTATCTGCCCGCCCATATAACCGATGGCCAGTGAAAATTCTGCATAACGTTCATTGAAAACCAACAATGCAACCAGTATTGTCAGCGAGGTGATCAGATTTGCCACAACAACTTTAATGTACTGGGAATGATACTGAAGAATATATTCCAGAAAAGTCGCCCCACCCATGAACACCATGGCGACAGATAGAATCTGAAACATGGAGTCAGTAGAGTCTATGGTATCAGCGTTCAAACCCGGCGAAATCAGTTTAAACAGTGCTGGCGAACACACTAAAAGCACCAGGATGATTACGACGGAAAATACAGTGATCGAGTTAATGATTGTCGATGCAAAAACAGATGCCTTGTCGAACTGATTGTCTTTGATCTCCTGGCTGTAAACCGGCAGAAAATTTTTTCCCACAAAATCGACAAATAACGACATGAACAGCATTGGGATGATCAATGCCACATAATAAGTATCGAGTTTGGCGGTTAACCCGAAAAGATATGCGATCACTGAGTTATTGACGAGACCAATCAGTAAATTGATCGAAGTGATTGCATTGATAGCAATCAGATTTTTTTTGGTGGACACTGGATGATATTTCGCTGTTTTAAACGTTGTACTGTTTGAATACCTGTGCGGTATATTGCAAATCATCCTGGCTTAAATAGTCGACATAACCACCCGAACCACCTTTGCGTACTTTTGTATTGGTTTCAGCTTTATCAGCAGTTTTCATACTGAAATGATTGATTTCCCCTTTCTTTTCCAGTTTTTTCATATTATCGAATCTGGAATAATTCACTGCTTCCTGTAAGGCTTTCAGATCAACTGGATATTCGCCCATTAAACCAAGAATCAGGGAGACAACATGTTCAGCGTCGTTCAACATGTCCTCATAAGTGAAGCACAGCTGATGCTCGAGACTGGTGATGTTGTCTGTCCACATCTTGTTGAATGCGACAATTTTTTCAAGACCAAATCTCGGATCCTGATAAAGCTCTGACAGTGTTCCCTGATAATAGCCGCTGACATCCACAGTCTCCCTGTTCTTGAGTTGAAAATACATGGACACTGCAGTATCGCGGGGATCGCGTGAAAGAAAAACAACGCGTTTGTGTTGATACTTGTCATGGTTAAATTTCAGCTCGGATGGATTCAGTTTTAATCTGTGGTTGGCCTGTTCGTGTTGAAAATCGGAGATCAGCAAGTGGTTCAGTTTTGAAGTCATCCTGAACAAATCAAGATCATTTTTGAGCATGTATTTCTGAGACAGGTACCGACACAACAGCATTCTCAACCATGTTCTGCCGCTTTTCGGATATGATATGATGAGCAGCTCGCTTTTCTTGTCCCTGTGCTTTTTGGTATAGGTCCGCAACAAGTATCGGGAATAGCTCTGAACCCTGTTTAGAAAATCTGACATCACTGCATCATATCCTTCTCTTTGTTTAATTCAATTCCTGATAGTTTGAATTTAATTAACCGGACAATCAATCAAAATATTTTTATTCAGTCAATAACAATTAAAACCAAGGAAAAACAATGGCAATCGATATTATATTGACATTACTGATAACCACAATCATTCAATCAGTATTCGGCGTTGGGGTGCTGCTGTTCGGAACCCCTTTACTGTTGCTGTTCGGACACAGTTTTATCGAGACATTGACGATATTGCTCCCGGTATCCCTGTCCATTAACGCCATACAAATCGCAAGATACTATCAAGAGATCGATCAATCGTTTTACTTCAAGGTTTTGCTGTTTACAGTGCCTTTAATCGTTCTCTCCTTGTTTCTGCTTACAACATCAAATGTTAACGTCGGGGCCATTGTCGGCGTGTTCCTGATTTTTGTCGGATTGCAGAATTATTCGTCCAAAATTGCAGAAATGTTGCAGGTTTTAGTCAAATACGAAAAGCTTTATTTAATGACAATGGGGATTA
Organism: Gammaproteobacteria bacterium; assembly: GCA_022600935.1. Lineage (GTDB taxonomy): Bacteria > Pseudomonadota > Gammaproteobacteria > Methylococcales > DRLZ01 > DRLZ01. The sequence continues at coordinate 9,917 of JAHZJL010000240.1, read as the reverse complement.
TTCACGGGCTGACAAACCTCGGCGGCTCATTATTGACTGCAATAGTCCACAGCAAACATCTGGAAAAACATGCAACACGCGTGACTGTTGCCGCGGCCTATGCGACGTTTGCTATATTTCAGATCGCCACATTGTATGTTACCAATCAGAATACGGATATCATGTTGTTGCATATCGTGTCTTATCTGATTTTCGCCCTGTTTATCTATGTTGTTGCCGAGGAAGCGATTTACATTTCTATTGAAAACCAGCAATACCGTTTGTTGTTCAGTGGGTTTTTGTTTGTTTCCGGCATTGTACTGATTGTTAAATCGATCAGTTGAGTCAGATAAAGGTGAATCCATTGACTAAACAAGTCTGATTTTTGCAATCCGGCGTTTACCAACCTGGTAGACATGTTCTGTGCCTGCTTGCAGACGATGTTTTGTATCACTGACTTTTTCAGAGTCAATTTTCACTGCACCTTGTTTTAACATTCGTAGTGATTCGGACGTGCTTTGAGTCAATCCTGCATCTTTGAGTAAGTTGGCAATTGGGTATCCGTCTTCTGGTGTCTGAATTTCCTTAACCTGCAGATCATCCGGGAGTTCGCCGCGCTTAAAACGGGCTTCAAAAGCAGCTAGTGCTTGCTCAGCTGCGTGCTTGTCATGAAACCGTTCAATAATTTCCTGCGCCAGCTTGACCTTAATATCCCGTGGATTGGCGCCTTGATCACATTGTGTTTTCCATTGATTGATTTCAAACATGGGACGAAAACTCAACAACTCAAAATAGCGCCACATTAAATCATCAGAAATTGACATCAATTTGCCGAACATGTCATTGGGTTTGTCAGTGATACCGATATAATTGTTCAGCGATTTTGACATTTTCTGGATACCATCCAGCCCTTCGAGAATCGGCATGGTCAGAATAATTTGCGGTTTCTGTCCGTAATGCTCTTGTAAATGACGGCCGACCAGCAGATTGAATTTTTGATCTGTGCCGCCCAGTTCAATATCCGCTTCCAGAGCAACTGAATCATAGCCCTGAATCAGCGGATACAGGAATTCATGAATCGCTATTGGCTGACCACCGGTGTAACGCTTGTTGAAATCATCGCGTTCCAGCATCCGCGCCACTGTATGTTTAGCTGCAAGCTGGATCAGTTGAGACGCATCGAACTGCCCCATCCATTGTGAGTTAAAAGCAACTGTTGTTTGTTCCGGGTCGAGGATTTTGAAGATCTGATTCTGGTAGGTTTGAGCGTTTTCCAGCACATCCTCTTTTGACAGGGGTTTGCGTGTGACATTCTTACCGGTGGGATCGCCGATCATACCGGTGAAATCACCAATCAGAAAAATCACTTCATGGCCAAGATCCTGAAACTGCTTGAGCTTGTTCAGCAACACAGTATGCCCTAAATGCAAATCAGGCGCAGTCGGATCGAATCCTGCCTTGACTCGTAATTTACGTCCACTGGCCAGGCGCTCCTTGAAGTGATCCTCGATCAGTATTTCATCACTGCCACGAGCCAGTTGCTCAAATTGATCCATCACATCCATATTCAGTTATTCCTTCAATGATTTACAGTTTTTCACAATGTCTTAAGCCAGATACTCAACGAGATTAACAAAACGATTTCGCATGAGTGTCTAACCTGATTTATCAATAAAAACAGCGCACATTTTACACAATTTAGGTTGTATCTGATGGCTTGTTGAAGCATAAGTGTTGAACCTGGCGGTCACGGAATCATGATTTGATTGATTCCAGTCATGGCACTGGTTGTTCATTGGCTCAATACAAGGTATTTTAGATGTCACTATATTTAACAGGTATTATGAACCATGATTTTCTCAATACGTCAGTTAATTCATACTTTCCTGATCGCTCTGTGCTTTTTCCTGGCGTCGTGTTCGCATTTCCCTTCCAGAATCGAACCTCCGACGATTACGCTGGCAGGAATCGAGCCACTTAACATGACCTTGTTTGAACAAACTTACCGACTCCAGTTACGCGTTCAGAATCCCAATGATTTTGATCTGCCTCTGGAGGCAATGAACTATGTTCTGGAATTGAACGGCAGCCGGTTTGCCAATGGCGTCAGTCGCGAACATGTTACTGTTCCTGCCTATGACAGCGCAATCATTGAAACTGAAGTGATCAGCAGTACTGTCTCCCTGTTCAGCCAAATCCAGGATTTTGCGCTGAAAGGTAACGGCAATTTCGAATATCGGCTGATCGGCGATGTCAATGTCGGTAACTGGGACCAGAGAATTCCTTTTGATTACGATGGCCAGATCAACTTGAATCCTGCCAGCCGTTAACCCTCATCATAGCTGTTCTGATTATGAGTTGCTATTTCAGGGCATTTGATATCAACGCTATTAACAAAACGGAGTTTGTCTGATGACAATATTTACTCTGCTCGCATCAAAACAACACCGTTGAAACTGTCAACACAAGTGTATGTCTGAAGCGGAATTGATCCGACTGTTAATCTATCTGTCGATATCAGGCATATTAGCCGGATTGCTGTCAGGTTTATTCGGCATTGGTGGAGGAATTATCCTGGTACCGATGATGATCTGGTTGTTCAACGTGTCCGGTTTTGCCGCTGACAGTGTCGTGCATCTCGCTATAGCCACATCATTGGCGACAATAATCCCGACATCACTGTCCTCTGCAACGGCACATTATCGTCTGGGGACGTTAACAATCAGCGACGTGATAACCCTTGCTCCCTGGATGTTTGCTGGCGGGTTGATCGGGTCTTACATTGCAGGATATCTACCCGGACAATATCTTAAATCAATGTTTGCCATCTATCTGCTGCTGGTCGCATTCAAAATGTGGACCCAGAACATCCCGGCACAATACATCAAACAGATGAACAAATCAGTATTATCTGTTGCAGGCATGCTGATCGGGACCATATCTGCGTTGCTGGGTATCGGTGGTGGAACGTTAACGGTTCCGTTTTTGAATTATTACGGATTTGCCATGCGTAATGCGGTTGCGATATCTGCAGCCTGTGGAATTCCAATTGCTCTGGCAGGCAGCCTGGGATATGCTTTTTTGACAAGCACGCATTCAGACTTACCTGAATACACTGTTGGTTACATTTATGTGCCAGCTTTTCTGACAATTATCGCAACCAGTGTTTTTGTGGCACCACTGGCAGCCAGGTTGGCCAAACGGTTACCGGTCAAACTCTTTAAACGACTGTTTGCACTGTTTTTATTGATTATTGCAATAAAGCTTCTTTTATGAATCCAAAGCCCGGAACCAGAGCTGTTTTGTTTATTGCCAGGAGAATCATCTGCAAAAGCTTTAATCTCTGTATAAGTAACTCATGTACAATGTTGAGCAATTTTTTCTTACCAGACAATGTATCCGACGGTGACATTTAACAATACAGAATACTGAATTGATAACTGCTCATCCTGTTCGGAACTTACTTTTAACAAGTCGGGAAATGTGTCAATGACAACAACGGATCTTCAACACAACGTCACCACGGTTCGCTGGCCTTTACTGACCAGGGTCGTCAAGTTTTTTCTGCGTATTGTGTTCAGATGCTTGTACCGGGTCGAAATCAAAGGCCTGGAACATTACCATCAGGCACAAACACCGCTTGTCATCGTTGCCAATCACGTCTCTTTTCTGGACCCGGTGTTACTTGGTTCTTTTCTACCCTTAACGCCAACTTATGCCATCAATACCCGCGTTGCTCAACAACCGTTTATAAAATTTTCCTGTTCGATACTGGCCAATGTTTTTGAAATGGATCCAACTAATCCATTGTCGTCAAAAGCACTGATCAAATATCTTAAACAAGGTCATCGCGCGATAATTTTTCCTGAAGGACGCATTTCCACAACCGGCACATTGATGAAAATTTATGATGGCACCGGGATGATCGCGGAAAAAGCCGGGGCCAAAGTGCTTCCGGTGCGGGTCGATGGTGCGCAATATACGCCGTTTGCAAAATGCGGTCTTCATTTCCGTACACGCTGGTTTCCAAAAATCACCTTGTCTATTCTACCGGCCCGTTCTATTCATCCACCTGCTGAAATTACCAACAATCGAGAACGGCGGGAAGCCGCCAGCCAGCTTCTGGCTGATCTGATGGCGGAGATGATGTTCCAAACCAGTCATTATCGTCAGGATATTTTTTCAGCATTGCTGGAAGCGCGGCAAATCCATGGCGGCAAATCCTACATCATCGAAGACATAAAACGCGAGCCACTGAGTTACGATCATTTCATCGCGCGCAGTTTACTGGTCGGTGATCAATTATGTGGCCTGGTCAACCCCGGTGAACGGATTGGTGTGTTGCTACCGAATGCAACAGCGCATGCCTGTGTATTGTTCGGCTTGTTTGCCAACAACAGAATTCCAGCGATTCTCAATACCAGCGTTGGTATTCACTCATTATTGTCGGCCTGCGAAATTGCCAGGTTGCAACACATTGTCACTTCCAGGGCATTTGTTGAAGCCGCTAAAATTCATGACTTGATCGAGGCGTTGCAGCAACAGGTCGAAATTGTCTATCTCGAGGAATTATGTACGGGTATCACAACTAAAGACAAATTGAGATACCTGGCCAAAAGTAAAACAGCCCGGTTCTGGTATTCAAGACAATCGATTCAACCTGATGACCCGGCAGTTATTCTGTTTACTTCAGGCTCGGAAGGAAAACCCAAAGGTGTTGTCCTATCGCACGCTAATCTGCTTGCCAACCGTGAACAGATTTCGACATGCTGCGACTTCAGCGGGCAAGACATTGTACTCAACGCCCTGCCCATGTTTCATTCATTCGGCTTGACGGCTGGAACCCTGCTGCCTGTATTGTATGGGATGAAAGTCTTTCTGTATCCATCACCGTTGCACTATAAAATCGTTCCCGAATTTGCTTATGAAAGTGCCGCGACTGTATTTTTTGGCACCAACACTTTCTTACGCGGCTATGCCAAACACGCACATCCTTATGATTTCAATGCGGTTCGCTATGTATTTGCCGGAGCGGAAAAACTGCAACAGGATACCCGGGATATCTGGATGGACAAATTCGGCATCCGCATTTTTGAAGGTTATGGTGCCACAGAAACCGCCCCTGCCCTGTCGCTGAACACTCCGATGTATCATCAATCCGGCTCGGTCGGTCGCTTGCTGCCCGGCATTCAATATCAGCTGGAAACAGTTGAAGGTATCGCAAATGGTCAACGTTTACATGTTGCCGGTCCCAATATCATGCTTGGTTACCGGTTGCACGACAATCCCGATCGACTGGTTCCGCCAACATCCATATTTGGCGATGGCTGGTATGATACCGGAGATATCGTATCCATCGATGAGAACGGATTTCTGCACATTCTGGGGCGCGCCAAACGCTTTGCCAAAATCGGTGGTGAAATGGTCTCGCTCACTGTGACCGAACAGTTGGCAACTTCGACCTGGCCGGATGCAATTCACGCCGCTGTCAACTTGCCGGACGCTGCCAAGGGAGAATGTATCGTATTAATGACTACCCGACTCGATGCCAAGCGTGCGGAGTTGACCAGTTCAGCAAAGGGCTACTCTGAATTAAACATCCCCAAACACGTCATCACCACTGAAGAAGTACCGTTACTGGCCTCCGGGAAAGTCGATTATCCTGCTGTATTACAACTAGCCGCGCAGAAACTGAACTCATGAATAAATCCATTGTTGCGTTAATCTTTGCCCAATTTTTATCAGCATTTGGCGATAATGCCATTTTGTTTGCCGTTGTTGCACTGGTTATGCAACACAGCGATTTGCCGAGCTGGTATATTCCTGCCATTCAATCGGTATTTATTTTTGCCTATATTGCCCTGGCGCCGTTTGCCGGGCCGTTTGCCGATCAACACCAAAAACGTTACGTATTATTGATCGGAAATGTATTAAAAGCGCTGGGAGCCATGTTGATCCTGATCAAGGTCGAACCATTAATTGCTTTCATACTGGTCGGTGCTGGTGCGGCTTTGTACAGCCCGGCAAAATATGGCATCTTACCGGAACTTGTTGATGAAGATGAGCTGGTTAAGGCTAACAGCTGGGTAGAAGGTTCAACGATTGTCGCAATCCTGTTGGGCATGGTGGTCGGTGCCAAAGTTGCTGACCATTCCATACCACTGGCTTTACAGATGACGATTGTTTTGTTTTTCCTGTCTGCTGCAGCGACCTTGATGCTGCCATCAGTCATGCATAGCGGATCGATCAAACCGACTGCGATGGACTTCATCAAGGATATAAAATTGTTTGTCGCAAAACCTATTGCGCGATTCAGCTTGTTCAGCGCTGCTTTATTTTGGTCGGCAGCAGCAGTTCTGCGGGTCATGCTGGTCGCGTGGGGAGCCATTGTACTGGGCATGACCAACGCCAGTGATGTGGCTCAGCTGACCCTGTTTCTGGCAATTGGCATTATCATTGGCGCTGCGCTGGCCCCAAAATTCATACCTATGCACCACTTGCGACGGGTTCGATTTGCGGGATTCGCACTTGGATTTTTAATCCTTGCACTGGGTTTTGTGACCTCATTGATTCCCGCACAGATTACCTTGTTAGTCATTGGTATTGCCGGTGGACTGTACATCGTGCCAATTAACGCAACCTTGCAGGAAATCGGACATCAATCAATCGGCAGCGGATCGGCTGTTGCCATACTTAATTTCTGCAATAATACCTGTATGTTAATTTCAGTGGGAATCTATACCCTGGCAGAGAGCCTGGAATTTCCGGTCGTTCACTCCGTCATTGCAACCGGACTGGTTGTGCTGTTCTTTGCAACACTGGTCACCATGAATCTACCGAAAAAAACAGAAGGTCTTGTCTCAGGTGATTAAAGTTAAACCTGTTACCAATACTAATGAGTACACTCAATAAGGAGTTTGAATCATGCGCATACTACATACCATGATCCGGGTTGGTGATCTGGAAAAATCCTTACATTTCTATACCGATATTCTCGGCATGACATTATTACGCCGTCACGATTATCCCGACGGTCAATTCAGCCTGGCCTATCTGGGTTATGCGCCGGAAGAAGAAACAGCAGTGCTTGAACTCACCCATAACTGGGATACTGAGTCATACGACCTTGGTGAAGGATACGGGCATATCGCGATAGGTGTGGATGATGTATACAAAGCATGTGACAAAATACGAGCCAATGGGGGCAACATTATTCGCGATGCCGGACCCATGAAAGGCGGAACAACTGTGATTGCCTTTGTTGAAGACCCGGATGGTTATAAAATAGAATTACTGGTGGACTGTGCCTTAACCAATTGATTGATACTTCAGGCTAAGCTCGACATTCTTAAGATGCCTCTGATCTACATAAGACAACCATGAATTTCAGCAAACTTTTCATTACTGTTGGGCTGTTATTGCTTGTCATCGGGCTGGTGATGAATTATGCCCCCTGGCTCGTCAACTGGTTTGGGAAACTACCCGGTGATATCCGTGTCGAAAAAGAAAACTCCTTTTTCTTTTTTCCAATCACTTCAATGATCGTTGTCAGTATCGTGTTCTCGATTATTATTAACCTGTTTTTCAAGCATTGATATCACGCCTAAATCGCTTGCATGGCATTCATGTCATAATCTATTGACCATTTCTAACTCAAATGACCAATTGGCAACCATCCAACTCCTTGATATAGCCAACAAAGTCAGTTTCTGTCCAATCATATAGACAAACTCACCATAACAATGCAAACGAATCAGATTGCCTGGCTGGGGTCAGGATTAATGGGCAGCCCGATGATTTACAGACTGTTGCATCAAAACTACCATGTCAAGGTCTGGAATCGAACACGTGCCAAGGCTGAAGCTCTGCAACACAATAATCTGTTTATTGCAGACAACCCTGATCAAGCGATTGAAACGTCTAAAGTCATCATCACCATGCTCAGTGATGCTGAAGCCATTCGTTCAACTCTTGATGGAATTCATCTTAAGCATAAAACACTGATTCAAATGGCAACAATTGGCCCTAATGAAAGCCAGCAAATTGCCGAAGATATCAGCACAAGAGGTGGTTATTATCTTGAAGCGCCTGTATTAGGCAGCATACCGGAAGCACAAACAGGAAATCTGATCATAATGGCTGGTGGTTCAGAGTCATTATTCAATCAGTTAAAACCCCTATTGTCCTGTTTCGGGCCTGAACCTCGATTGATTGGTGAAATTGGACATGCGTCAGCCTTAAAGCTGGCATTAAACCAGCTCATTGGCTCGCTAACAGTCGCTTTTTCAACCAGTCTGGCATTTACTCAAAACCATCATGTCGATACAGAAACATTTATGGAGATTTTGAGAAAAAGTGCTCTGTATGCCCCAACTTTCGATAAAAAACTATCGAAAATGCTGGACAACAACTATCAAAATCCAAATTTCCCGACTGAACATCTGATTAAAGACCTTAAACTGTTCAATCGGGAATCAGGTGAAATGAATACAGATTTGATTAATGTGTTACTCAATCTCTATCAACACGCCAGGCAGGAACACCAAAGAGAAGATTACTCGTGTGTTTATGATGCTGTACACAACAGCTAAACCCTGCTCAACTGTAATGCTTCGAAAGGATCAATGTTGAGTCAGCGAAAGCTTACTGACTAATCATTCCGCAGGCAACCCGTGCGCCGCCGCCACCTAACGCAGCTGGTTTGTCCGAATAATTATCGCCACCAGCATGAATAACCAGTGCTTTTGCTTTTAAATCACTGAGTTTCAATCTTGGAGCCAGGACCGGATGCTGTGCAACCCCATCAGCACCCACAAAGAGTGCCGGTAAGTCTCCGATATGACCTGCTCCCCAGGGGGTATCATGAAGGTTTGCCGAAGCTGGATCATAATGTCCCCCAGCTCCACCTGCAGGAACAATTTTGCCCTGTTTTGGTTTTGGATCACAACTTGGGTTTTGATGTAAATGAAAACCATGCAACCCTGGTGACAGTCCCTTCAATGACGGAGAAAAGACCAATCCATATTTGGACTCAGACACTGAAATCTGACCCAAGCTTTCGCCTGCACCATCTGTTTTGACAGCATGCATTGGCACAGTCACTTCAGCGATAACCGGACCGGCCAGCAGCACAAGTAAAAAAACTATACATCTATTCATATTACCCTCAAAATTTTTTATTGTTGCAAAATGCTGAAAACAGGTAGAGACACGAATGTTTTCAGTGTTTAGCTATTTATTTGCAATGTATCATGAAATAAAGCTAACTAAAACATTTAATCCAACTCATTGATTAAGAGTATTCAAGGTAAATTAGTTTTAACCTGAGTCGGAAATTTAATTTTCTTAATCATTCAATCTGACCAAACGAGGCATGGTAATGGCAATGCGCTATTAGCCAGGCTCCTTTCCCTTTGCGCTCGCAAAAAAACCAGGACATCGTTTCAAAGCGTGCGTAGCCAACGAGATTGCTGACAGCAGGTCTGTTCGACGAAGAAATTCTATTTTAATGGCGATAAGGCATACCATCGACCAGATTCGGGGCTAATAAAGACCAACAAAAGTTGACTGTATTAACACCTGTCAAACAACACATAGGACAAAAAGACCTGGATGCAGATTAACACTGGCTATCAACAGCAGTTTCCAGAGTTCGCCCACCGATTGACACACTATTTGGCAGGTATCAAGAAAAAACAGGGATTGAATGTGTAAGGAAGGTTGGCTCATTCCAGGGGTTGATGGTCCATGTTTTTTGCCAACTGGCGGTTGCGATATTTTTCTGGAATCATTTGCCACTTAGCTTTGTAATTCACATTCAAGGTTGTTAATTGCTCATCGAGTAGAGTCGGGCTTTATTTTCAGTTGATTCATTCCGCAAACGCTGACTGCCAAAACGATTAATAACAATACGTTGAAGCAGATCGATTTGACTATTC
>JAHZJL010000239.1 GCA_022600935.1 Gammaproteobacteria bacterium | reverse complement strand
TTGACATATTGGCATGCTAGTAAAAGCACACGTCGTAGCAATTTTCGTGTTGCTTGCGCCAACTTTGGTCAATGCAGATGAACCTGAAATCAGTATTCAGGGCTTGAGCGACGAGCAGGAAAGTAATGTGCGCGCTTTTTTATCGCTATCCCAGGAAAACTGCAAGTCTCCAGCCTGGCGTATTAACAATTTGTTTACCAAGGCTAATAACGAGATTGCCAAAGCTTTACGAGCACTGGGATATTATCAGCCTACAACCGAAAAGAAACTGACTTTTGCTGATGATTGCTGGCAAGCGCACTTTGAAATAAAGCGGGGCAAACCGGTGAGAGTCGGTCGCTTTAACGTGCAAGTGCAAGGCGAAGCGCAACAGCAACCAATATTTCAAAAACTGTTAAGTCGGTTGCCGATTAAACAAGGTGATGTTCTTAAGCATGCACTGTATGAAAAAATTAAGCAGGATTTACGTTCTGTGTCCCTGGAATATGGTTATTTAGACCATCAGCTGGTTAAAAAATCAATCATCGTTAAACCAGAGCAATATCAGGCAGAGATTGAATTGATTCTGGATTCCGGTCCGCGCCACCGTTTTGGCAAAATCAACATCGATCAGGATATCCTTAACCCGACATTTGTGCAGCGTTATGTGTCTATTGATGATAACGAGTATTACTCCAACAAACAACTGGTCAAGACCTATAATGCATTGGCTGACAGTCAGTATTTCAGTGCTGTGGAGCTCAAGCCACAAATGGATGCAATTGAAAATAACACAGTCCCAATCGATATTATTCTGACACCACAAAAAACCCATGATTTCAGTGTTGGCGCTGGTTACGATACCGATATCGGCCCATTGGGTAGTTTCAGTTACCAGAATCGGCGTCTCAATCGTAACGGTCATCACTTGGCGCTGAATTTACAAATATCCCCGGTGCTTTCCAGTGCTGAAGGCCATTACATCATTCCCTTTACCGAACCGCGTACCGACCATGTCGCATTTGGGCTGGGCTACAAATATGAAAAGCCGAATACATTTGAGTCGGAATCAGCGCTCTTATCTGTTCAATACCAGCATTTTTATCAAACTGGATGGCAACAGAATCTATTTGTTAAATTCATCCATGAAAAATTCACGATCAGCGATGAAAGCCAAAAAACAACATTGCTGGTTCCAGGTGCTCGATGGCTATATACGCAATCTAATCATGCGCTACGTCCCACCCAAGGCTATCACTTGGACTTGTCTGTATCTGCAGCACCTGAAGTACTGTTTTCAGATGTGGCCTTTGTGCAGGCAAGTGCAGTCGGCAAGTTGATTACTAGTCTACCCTGGTCTGCCAGACTGATTGCCCGTACCAATCTGGGCGCCACCCTGACCTCCGATTTTGAACGTCTGCCACCATCCCAGCGTTTTTATACCGGCGGCACTGAAACGATTCGTGGTTATAATTATAAAGAACTAGGCCCCCGAGATTCACAAGGCACCGTTATTGGCGGCAGAATGCTTGCGGTTGCGAGTATCGAATACGAACAGTTTATAACTGAATCCTGGGGTGTTGCTGCTTTTTTTGATGCTGGTAATGCATTCGAGTGGAACCAATTCAAACTCAAACGAGGTGCTGGAATTGGCATTCGTTGGCTCTCTCCAATCGGCCCGATCCGGCTGGATTTTGCTGTACCTTTGAATGATTCAAATGATTCATTCCAGATCCATTTTGCAGCCGGGGCACAATTGTAATGTGTGCAGCTCAAGGATTCGGCAAAGTGATCCGCTGGATTATGAAAGGGTTGGCCACCGCCCTGCTATTGCTAATAATAACCATGTTCTGTCTGATTGCGACTGAAACCGGCAGTAGGTGGCTGTTAAAGACTGCTTTTTCCGCCATGGATCAGCTCAGTGTTGCAGAAATCAACGGTACGTTGTTAAATGAACTCAATTTAACACATCTGCTTTATCAAGAGTCTGCTGATTTTTCTGTTGCGCTTGCTGATGTCACCTTACAATGGACTCTCTCAGAATTATTGCACGGGCATTTGCATATTGGCTTACTCCAGTTGGATAACATTGAAGTTAAAGGTCAGCCTGCTTCCACTGAAGACAGCGATAGCAGCATTGAGATTCCGAAAATTCCCTTAAGCATTAGCATCGACGAGTTGCTGGTTAACCAGTTGCTTTGGCTGGATGGTGACAGTTCAACAAAAGTCGACCAGCTTGCGTTAAGCGCCGATCTCGTGCGCAATGTGTTGAGCATTTCCAGACTAGCATTGGCGATGCCGCAGTTGCAAGTTCAAGCGCATAGCGAGATACACGTGCAATCCGACTGGCCGTTAACAGCAGACCTGGACTGGGTTTACACGCTGGATGGTGCGCAACTGAACGGGGACTTAGGAATCAGTGGAAACCTGAATCGGCTGAATCTTGACAGCCATATTAACGGGCCGGTTGAATCTTCACAAAACGGTTTTATTCGTTTATCTGGTGAACAACCCGAGTTCAATCTAAGTGGCGACTGGAAAAAACTGCAGTGGCCTTTGACTGGCGAGGTTCAAGTCAGCAGTCAAACAGGTGATTTTAATATTCAAGGCACACCACAAAACTACCTTGCCAAACTTAATGCCGATTTAGTCGCCATGCGTCAACCAACTCAGTCGGATTTTTCCATCGATTTTGCGGGACATGGTAATGAGCAAAGGTTTGTTATTGAGGATTTACAATTCAAGCCTCAACAAGGTCAACTCAATCTCAGTGGAGAGCTGTCCTGGGAGCAAGCAACTGCGTTTAATGTTGTGGTGAGTGCAAATCAGCTCAATCCTGCAGATTTTGGCACCGATATCCCGGGAAAACTCGATGCAAAACTACATGGCAAGGGCAGTCTTGATGGTGAATTATTCCAGGCCGATGTGGATATTAATCAGTTAAGCGGTCAGATTCACGGTCAGCCGATGCATGCCCAGG
>JAHZJL010000238.1 GCA_022600935.1 Gammaproteobacteria bacterium | reverse complement strand
GCAAGCGTGTTGTGATTGGATTGATTGCTGAAGACGATGGCAAATGCTATCGGGAATTGGCCATTACCCTGGTCGATATAATCCGGCCATTGTTCCTCATAGCAAACAACCAGTAATTCATTAAACTGTGTATTCAATTGTGACCATGCTTCAACCAGGGTCATCGCAGCAGTTTGAATTCCCGCAGCCATTGCTGTACTGGTTTGTTGGCATTGACTGATAATACTCCAGTAAGCTGCAGCACTGTTATGCACAGAGTTATGAAACTGGGTAGGAGAAACACGCACATCCGAATTGGTCATCTCGAGACACAGTTGATCAGTGATCGTCATTTCACCTCCGATACTACTGAACAATGTCGGAATTGTGGATCTGTCGACCTGAGCTTTAGTGCAGGCATCGTGAGCTGCATTGATCGCCAACCGGGTAGCAAGACTGCTGCGGCGACGAATGGATAGCGGTATTATCGAAGTATCCAGTGATTGTATTTTCAATCCGAGCTGGTCACCAATCATCTGATCTGAACTAATGACTGAAATTCCTTGAACATACATAATGTTCTTATCATCATTCATAAGAGAATCAACTGATCTGAAATGTTAACCAGGAAGGGCAAGCAACACGCTGGCATTGTTGCCACCAAATCCGAATGCATTGGACATGCTGTAGCGTATTCTTTGATGACGTTGTGGATTTTTCATCATGTTGATATGGATATCCGAATCCTGCTCTGTCAAACCACAGGTTCCAGGTAACACCTCATTTTGCATGGCCAGCATGGTTGCAATGACTTCAAGAGTGCCACTGGCACCCAGAGTGTGCCCTAACAATCCTTTCAAGCCACTGCATGGTGTTTCAGTCCCAAAGATGTGTTGCACTGCTTGTGCCTCAGACAAATCATTCAAGGGTGTTGCCGTGGCATGCAAACAGACGTAATCCACTTGCTGTGCTTTTATTCCGGATAATGTTAATGCAGCTTGCATGGCCAAAACAGCGCCTTTCCCCTGAGGATGAGGTGCACTCATATGATGCGCATCACATGATTCTCCAACACCCAGTAGCCGTATGGAAGACTGATTGGTGTCATTGACTGCTTCAAGCAACACCAACGCTGCCGCTTCGCCGATATTAATCCCGTTCCGGTTTGCATCCATGGGTTTGCACTGTTGCTCTGATACCAGTTCCAGACTGTTGAATCCGAATAATGTCAATTGACATAAGGTATCGACGCCCCCAGCCAATACAGCATCGCAAACTCCTGATTGTATCAGGCGTTGTCCGGCTGCCAGGGTTTTGGCACTGGTTGAGCAAGCCGTGGATATCGCATAACACGGTCCTTGTAAACCCAGTTCATGTGCGACGAATTCACCGGTTGCATGCACAAAGTGACGGTGCATGAAGCGGAAATTATCCGGCATTGATCGATGTTCGATAAAATATCGATATGCGGATTCAGAATTGTAAATACCAGAGGTGCTGGTCCCAATGACAACTCCGATTCGATTTGCTCCATAACGCTCTACACAAGCAGCAATCAGCTCTCTAAAATCATCACTGAGAGCCGCCAGCGCCAGTTGTGCATTCCGGCAACCATAGTGTTTCAGACTCTCGCGCACTTCAGGCAACTCATGCGTGACTTCTCCGACGACAGTTGCAAACGGGATAGAAAACAATTGTAATGGCGCCAGCCTGGGCTGATTATCGATTAATGCCGCAAGCAATGCAGAGTGATCAGACCCTGCTGAAGTAACGCATTGATATCCGGAAATGGCAACTGGTTGCATTCAATCTGTTCGTATGCGGAGTTTATTCAAGCGATTTTATCAGTTGTTCATGGATAACAGGCAGCTGTATGAATACCGGTTGTTTCCACATAATCAAACATCAGATTCATATTTTGCACTGCCTGCCCGGCGGCACCTTTGACCAGATTGTCGATCACCGACAACACCACAATCATATCTCCTCCCTGGGGTTGGTGCACGGCAATCTGACAGCGGTTGGACATTCGCACATCCTGAGTATCCGGATGTGCGTCAACAGGCAATACCGAGACAAACGGTTCATCCGCATAACGCTGTGAAAATAATGAATGCAACTTTGCCACTTCGGTTTGTTGGTTTTGACGACTGTACAAGGTGGCGTGAATTCCACGGATCATCGGCATTAAATGAGGTACAAACGTCAATCCAACAGCTTGTCCTGTTGCACGCTCTAAACCAGCTTCAATTTCAGGTAAGTGACGATGACCGCTCGCAGCATAGGCTTTAACGCTTTCCCCGGTTTCACTCATCAAGGTTCCAATTGCTGCTTTGCGTCCGGCACCACTGGTTCCTGATTTAACATCTGCAATCAATCGGGTACTGTCAATCTGCTGGTTTTCCAGCAATGGTAAAAAACCAAGTTGAACAGCTGTCGGATAACATCCTGGACAGGCAATCAACTGAGCCTGTCGTATAGCTGTCCGGTTGACTTCAGGCAATCCGTAAACTGCTGTTTCAAGCAAATCCGGGCACTCATGTTTCATACCATACCAGCGCTCCCAGGTTGTCACATTTTTCAAGCGAAAGTCAGGGGATAGATCAATCACCTTAATGTTCATGTCCAGCAATTGTCCGGCCATTTGCATGGTAATTCCGTGTGGAGTTGCAAAAAACACCACATCACAATCGGACAGATTATCAATGACAGGTTCGGAAAATTTCAAATCTATAAAATCTGTTAAATGCGGATATACTGTACTGACTGGAACGCCACTGTCAGCTCTTGATGTCACACAATGAATCTTGACATTGGGATGATTGAGCAGAAAACGAATCAGCTCAACACCGGTATAACCGGTTCCTCCGACAATACCTGCTTTGATAGTT
>JAHZJL010000237.1 GCA_022600935.1 Gammaproteobacteria bacterium | reverse complement strand
GTCCGTGAGCGGAACCTGAGCCGGAGCCCTTGCCGTGTTTACCACCGGATCCAGAACCACTTCCATGTTTACCGCCTGAGCCGGAACCCGAGCCACTGCCATGTTTACCACCGGAGCCTGAGCCCGAACCATAGCCATAATAGCCGCCAGAACCCGATCCGGAGCCTGAGCCTTTACCATGCTTACCGCCGGAGCCTGAGCCCGAACCATAGCCATAATAGCCGCCAGAACCCGATCCGGAGCCTGATCCTTTGCCATGTTTGCCACCGGAGCCGCCGTAGCCATAGCCTCCACCGAGGTAACCACCAAAGTGAAGACCGGAATATTGATAACTCATAACATCCCTCCTGTGTTATGGGGCTTATAACTGATCAAAAGATAATGATTCATTTATAAGCAGGAGAAAATATAACAACAATCAGTATTTTCTATATAGTTATGCACAGAAATACTCATTACGTTACGTATCCATGGAATTTCATAATTTGAAAAACCTGGATCAGGTCAATATACTACACAGTAGTTATAGGTCTCAATAAAAACATTTTCTGTAATCTAATGAATTTAAAAGATAAATAAATTGATTACAGAAATTATAATAGTGTAAAAATATATTTAATGGAATGTAAAAAAAGTTTACAATAAGGTTTATGTGTAAATATTTATGACAGATGTTCTATATTGTCTGGCTTTCGTGGTTAGGACGATTGACATAGACAATTCTGTGTTTGTAACTGTGATTAAACAAAAGCGCTAAAACATCAGTGGATTAATGCAGATTATTGAGTGATATAACACATAAAACTGATCTATGTTTTACCTGTTATTTGGAGATATAAGTTGTATATAATTTTTGGCTGCTTCATTGATGTGCGATTTAATTGTGGTATGCGTACAAAAAAATCCAGGTATGATCGCATCAGTGACGCGATCAATGATGAACGTGAAGTTGTTGGCAAAACGATGAGTTTGACAAAAAATCTGAACGTTGCTGAAACAGGAAATAATGGCTTGTTGTGCAGCCAGGTGTAGATCAGTGTGCTCAGATTTTCGTGATAGTGTAAGACTTGAAGTTGTTTAGTTGTGTTGGATTTGTTGTCAAACTGCCGATGTCGAACAATGCTGGCTCGACACCATCCTAATTGATATCCAGCTGTTTCCAGACGCCGGGCCAGATCCAGTTCTTCGTAGTACAAAAAAAACTGTGGATTGAGCAAGCCTGTCTCGCGCAGAGCTTCAACGCGAAGAAACATCGATGCACCACAGACATAATCCAGTTTGATGCCAGGGTCATGTTGCTGAGCATCATTCAGCTCAATCCCATTTAGAAGTTCAGTGCGTACAGTGGTTAACGGGTTATAACGACAACCTCCTGCGCATTGCACAATATCTGGATGGTCAGCATCAACTAGAGTGCTGCCCCAACAGCCAACGTTGGGTTGCAGATTAGCGCTTTGTAATAATGCAGTTAATGCATCAGGTTCGACTACAGTATCGTTATTCAGAATCCAGACAAAATCGAACTGGTGATCAAGCGCGAATTGCAGGCCAACATTGTTTCCGGCAGCATAACCGGAATTGCAATTGAGTTGAAACAGAGCAAACCCGATGAATGGGCATGAGTGTTCAACAGTTTCATGAAAATGTTGACTTGCCCAGTCTTTGATTTGGTTGACTGAATCATCATTGGAGTGATTGTCACAGACAACCAGCGTGACTGAATGATCGCCTGTCAGATGGGTTAACGAATCCAGACAGGCAATCGTATCATCAGGTGCATTCCAGTTCAGCACAATAATCGCCACCCGTTGCTGGTGACTTGAGTGATGCTCTGGCAGTGTCATTGGTAATCAGTCTGTCAGGTCTTTGGTATTGACATGCTGATGACCTGATTGAAACAAACAAAACAGATTGTTACTGATTGGTTTTTTCCTCAACCATCGTTTTTATGCGCTGTAACGCTGTTTCCAGTTTATCCATGCTGGTGGCAATAGAAATACGTGCATATCCGGGGCTGCCGAATGCAGAACCGGGTACCAGCGCGACTCCACCCTCGATAAAATACTCTGACAAGGCAAGATCGTCCTTCATGCCCATATCAGATATCGCCTCTTGCATATTTGGGAAGACATAGAAAGTACCGTCTGTCGGGGTACAGCTGAATCCGGGAATGTCATTTAATAATTGTACAACTCTGTCATGGCGTGTACGGAATTCCTTGACCATTGCAGTCACGCAGGACTGATCTCCTCGTAGTGCAGCTTCAGCCGCAACCTGAGAAATGGACGTTGGGTTTGAAGTGCTTTGCGACTGAATCTTTTTCATGGCTTGTATCACTTCCCTGGGACCACCGGCATAGCCGATGCGCCAGCCAGTCATGGAATAGGCTTTGGACACACCGTTAAGTGTGACAGTGCGGTCGTAGAGCTCTGGGCATGAGTTAAGAATATTGCAGAACGTGCTGTCCCAGAGAATATGTTCATACATATCGTCGGTGGCGATGACAATATCAGGATACTCAAGTAATACCTTGGCCAGTGCTTTGAGCTCATCCAGGGTATATGCCAGACCACTGGGGTTGGACGGACTGTTAATCACGAACAATTTGGTGTTGTCGCTGATTGCAGCTCGTAACTGCTCCGGCGTGATTTTCAGATTGGTTGTCTGATCGGTATCAATAATCACCGGTTGGGCGCCAGCCAGCAACACCATATCGGGGTAGGAAACCCAGTAAGGCGCCGGGATAATGACTTCATCACCTGGCCCAAGCAATGCCTGGGCAAGATTATAAAAACTTTGCTTGCCACCGACTGAAACCAGAATCTGGTCGGTCTCATAGCTGAGGCCGTTATCGGTTTTAAATTTATCGATAATTGCCGATTTCAGTCCTGGTGTTCCGTCCACGGGGGTGTATTTGGTAAAGCCGCTATCAAGCGCTTCGATTGCGGCTTGTTTGATATGATCCGGGGTATCGAAATCCGGTTCTCCAGCGCCAAGTCCGATAATATCCTTACCCTGGGCACGCATTGCAGCAGCACGGGCGGTAATCGCCAGAGTCGGAGAAGGTTTAACAGCAGAAAGTCGTTCTGCAAGTTTGATTGTCATAGTCAAAATAATCCTGAATTAATACATTAACGTAGTTGCGTTGCATTGCTCCGGTGCATGACGGACAATGCGTAAAAAAATACTGCGCATCTCCGGGTGAAACTGTGTTACCCGTATGATGTCAGTCTGGTCAGACGATTGTCGCTTGTTGCATCTTCTTTGTGGTGAATGAAACAAATATGGGACGAACATTAAACAGATCATACAGTGCACATAATACTCCAGGAGACGGGGAAATTGCATCTCCGGTCAAAGGTAAACCATTCGTACTGCATTCCGAATTTGCTGCGGCAGGTGATCAACCCTCTGCAATAGCGCAGTTGGTGGAGGGATTGAGTGATGGTGAATTACACCAGACTTTGTTGGGTGTGACTGGCTCGGGCAAAACCTTCACGATTGCCAATGTCATAGAAAAAGTCCAGCGTACTGCAATGGTGATTGCCCATAATAAAACGCTGGCTGCTCAGCTCTACGGCGAAATGAAAGAGTTTTTCCCGGACAATGCGGTCGAGTATTTTGTCTCCTATTACGATTATTACCAGCCTGAAGCCTACGTTCCGGCTTCCGATACCTTCATCGAAAAAGATGCATCACTCAACGAGCACATTGAACAAATGCGTTTGTCAGCCACCAAAGCCTTGATCGAACGCCGCGATACTATTGTAGTTGCCACTGTTTCCGCAATTTACGGTCTGGGTGAGCCGGAATCGTATTTCGAAATGGTATTACATCTGGTGCGTGGTGATTTGATCGATCAGCGTACATTGGTTCGTCGTCTGGCTGAATTGCAGTACCAGCGTAACGATGTGGAATTACGTCGCGCAACTTACCGGGTTCGCGGTGATGTTGTCGATATTTTTCCGGCAGAATCAGAACGGGAAGCCTTGCGGGTTGAGTTGTTTGATGATGAAGTTGAGCGATTGTCATTGTTTGATCCATTAACCGGGGAGGTGATGCAGCGCATCTCGCGGTACACCGTATACCCAAAAAACCATTATGTGACTCCGAGGGAAAAACTGGTCAAAGCAGTCAATCAGATTCGAGAAGAAATGCGTGAACGAGTCGCCTATTTGCGAGAGGAAAATAAGCTGGTTGAGGCGCAACGTCTGGAACAACGCACTTTGTTCGATATGGAAATGATTATGGAAGTTGGTTATTGCTCCGGTATCGAAAATTATTCCCGGCACTTGTCGGAGCGCAAGGCTGGGGAACCACCGCCAACCATGTTTGATTATCTGCCCGATGACGCCATCGTCGTTATCGATGAAAGTCATGTGACGATACCTCAGATCGGCGCGATGTACCGTGGCGACCGCTCTCGCAAAGAAACTTTGGTTGATTATGGATTCCGTCTGCCCTCAGCATTGGATAATCGACCACTTCGTTTCGAGGAATTTGAACTCAGAGTCGGGCAGCGTATTTATGTTTCGGCAACACCTGCTAAATACGAGAATGAACATGCCGGTGCGCCGATTGAGCAGGTTGTCCGGCCCACAGGATTGCTTGATCCGACAATTGAAGTCAGACCGGCAATTAGCCAGGTTGACGATTTGCTCTCTGAAATCAATGAATGTGCCAAACGCCAGCAGCGCGTCCTGGTAACCACGCTGACCAAGCGCATGTCTGAAGATCTGAGTGATTACCTGCACGAACATGATGTGCGAGTGCGCTATATGCATTCGGATATCGATACCATCGAGCGAGTCGAGATTATTCGGGATTTGCGCCTGGGGCGTTACGATGTATTGGTTGGTATCAATTTGTTGCGGGAAGGGCTGGATATACCGGAAGTTGCGCTGGTGGCGATTCTCGATGCCGACAAGGAAGGTTTTTTACGCTCCCGAGTATCGATGATTCAGACCATCGGTCGTGCTGCCCGTAATTCTGAAGGGCGGGCGATATTGTATGCAGATAAAATCACCGATTCCATGCAGCAGGCAATTGATGAAACCCAGCGTCGACGGCAAAAACAGATCGCTTTCAACACAGAACATGGGATTACTCCGGAAACCATACAAAAACAGGTCGCTGATGTTATGGGGTTGGGTGTGAAAGGACAACATGATGCAGAGTTAAAAGCTGCCGAAGAAAAAGCACGCTATGAAACCCTGGATCCAAAAAAAGCGGCAACCACGATAAAAAAACTTGAAGACCAAATGTATGTTGCAGCCAATGATCTTGAATTTGAGGAAGCAGCCAGATTGCGAGACCAGATCGAAGATCTCAAAAAATTTATGGACTCTCTGTGAATAACGGAATTGATCTAAATAATCCACTATTGAGATGAAATTGACACTCCAATCACTGATCTCAAAACTGACGCTTAACGCTCAAAATGTTACGGCTGTTGTCGTGTTAATCATAATGATCACAACGACACTGGCACCGTTTTGCAGCCAGTTGTTTCAGTGCGGTTGTACCTGGCCTTGGGACGGGCTGGATCGTTACTGCAATTATCACAACAAAAATCTGGCTGACCACTGTCCCTGGTGTACATCTTTATTGCACGGATATATTTTATTGCCATTGATCGGGTTAATGAGTTGCGTAGTGACTTGGAGGGTCAGTCGCAGGGTTTTGAACGATAAGGGTTTGATGCTGAACAGTTTAATCAGTATAGGGGCAGGTTTGGTGTTGTTTTATATCGCGGCATTCATCAATGCCTGGTTTGCAGTGCAAGCCAGTGGTTACCCGTATTTTCCGTTTTAGATAGTCAAATCCTTTGGCTGTAAACATTGCATTGCAGCCAGAATGACTGATGTTGGCGGATGTCTCACTTTTGCACGTCTAATGAGGTATCTGGACAGCTCAAACGGATCCAAATTGATGAAGAAACCACAAATTTTAATCTTCCCATGCCTGAATCACAAAGGGAAAAAGACACAAACACCCACTGCGACCAGGTCTGAGAATCAGTCTCCAAGATTGCGACCAGTCAAACGCTTTCAACATACTGTGTTGTTTTACATGCTGGCTGCGGGTTTTCTGGCATCGGCAACAGTCCATGCGGAAAATATTCGGGTCAGTGCGAACTGCTCGCTCACCCAGGCCATACAGGCAGCGAATCAGGATCAGGTTGTCGCCGGGTGTTTGGCAGGAAAAGGCAGAGATATTCTGATACTGCCTGTGGCAAGCAAAATTGTTTTAAACAAATCCTTCGATCACAAGAATGCGTTTCCGCCGATTACCAGCGATATCATCATCGATGGACGGCAATCTGTTCTGCAACGTGACCAGGGTGCGGAAAACTTCCGGTTTTTTTCTGTGAACTATGGTGCCAGGTTAACCTTGAAAGATCTGTATTTGCAAGGAGGACGACAAGGACCAGGAGGAGCAGTCTTTGTGCAGTATGACGCCAGGTTAAGAATCGAAAATTCAAAGTTGACAGGAAACTCCAGTTTATCTGGTAAAGGTGGTGCGATTGAATCGCGGGGCGATGTTGTCATCAGCCGCTCTGTTATCAGTCATAATTGGGCCGGTTTTGCTGGTGGTGGACTACATATGACAGATGGCAGTCTGATTCTGGATCGTTCGACAGTCAGCCATAATATCAGTGACGGCGCTGAAGGTGGAGCGGGAGTGATGTTGCTTGGTGGTTCCAGTTCAACCATAAAAAACTCTACAATCAGCAATAATAAAGCTGCAACCGGTGCGGGTGGCGGAATCAGAATTCGCAACAGTTATCCATCTGAAATCGATATCATCAGTTCAACCATTGCTGCTAACAAGGCCCATACCTCTGGTGGCGGTATCGATCATGACGGCCATCTGCATTTATCGCATACCATCGTTAGCGGTAACCAGGCACAATCAGCTTCGGAAATTTCAGCGAAGGGAATTGTTGAAGCCAATGCTTACAATATTTTCGGGCACAGTGGTCAAGCAGGCATCCAAGGTATCGAATTGCTGGGATCAGAAATAATACCTGTACAGCCTTTAAACAACATTATCGGTCCGTTAAAAGATAATGGCGGACCGACACATACACATGGACTGGTATCTGGTTCTCCAGCAATTGATGCCGGAGATATTGCTTTCCAATTGCCTGCAACAGATCAGCGTGGAGTAGCAAGACCGTATGGTGATGGTGTGGATATCGGTGCTGTGGAAGTTGTGCTTGCCGCATCATCAGTGAATCCATCGCTGGAACAACAAGATGTGATCCGGGTCGATGGTATCAAATGCAAGTTGCAAGATGCTATCAATGCAGCGCTTGAGGATCGTACTGTTGCAGGCTGTTCAGCTGGTCAGGGAATCGAAGACATCATCGCTTTGCAACCCGGTGGCAGTTTCCTGATTGATGAGTCGTTACCGGCGATTCGTGGAAATCATGGCGCAACATCAACCCACAAAATTACCATTGACGGCCAGGGTGCAACCATCAAAGCGTCTCAAGGGTCAGCGACTGAGAATATTTTGCAGGTCATTGGCGTTCCAGTTAGCGATCATGCTACCCCCGTACTTCGACTGAACAATCTTACCTTGTCCGGGGCATCAGAAAGTGCAATCAAGTTGAACAAGGGGCAAATTTTCCTGAATCAAACCACAATTAGTGATTCGAAAATTGGTGTCTTGGTTGCCGAAGATGCAGACTTGTTTGTTCACGCCAGCACCATTGCCAACAATAGAGTTGGTGGCATCATCGCAACATACAATGCTTTGTTAGTGGTTGATAACAGCACGATCAGCAGCAACGGTTGGCCCGGTTTGATGGTTGGCCCTTTGGTCAGATTGAGGATGTCAGATACCACAGTCAGTGCGAATGGTGGCAGAGGGATGGTTTTGTACAGCCATGTCTACAGACCCGAATTAAACCGCAACCTGATTGCAGGTAATGGTCTTAAATTAGGCCAGAATAAAAACAGGGAAATCCTGCAAAATCAGTATTCTCTAAGCTGGGAAGGCGGATTTAATCTCATTGGACAAAACGGTTTTTCCGGCGCGGCCAGCTCGACTCTGATAGAAACAGATCACGTTCCATCTCAACCAATTCAAGAGATTCTTGTACCGCTGGCAGAAAACGGTGGACCGACCAGGACCCATGCCCTGGTCGCAGCAAGCCCAGCCATTGATGTGGCAGGTCTCGACTGCTCAGGGTCCGATCAGCGGGGTTTATCCAGGTCGCAATCAGGGTTTTGTGATGCTGGCGCATATGAAATGGCCAATTAGATGATTCAAGGTTGGTTTGGTAATACAGACTGCACCATATTCAAGAGCTGTCATGCCGATGTGAATATTTGACACAAAAACAGTGCCTACTTCACAGAAATTCAGGCCAGTAACAACTAGAATAAAAGCATCGGCTCATATTCAAATCATTATTTTTAATGATAGATATTGAATATGAGGAATGTTTTTAACGCTGAATAACAGGAGCCTACACGATGAAAAATATTATCTTTTTTGGAGTTGTATTAAGTCTGTTTTCAATCTGGGTAGTCTGGTGCAATGTCTCTAAGCGCTTGTTTACCAGAGAGAGAACAATATAAAGGTATTGATTGTCTGCTCAATCGGGCAGCGATCAATACTGATCTAAAATTTCATCCACCTCAACACCTTTTTCAAATCCCTGAAATCGCTCAGGAATGACCTGAGTCTATACATCATGAGCAGACTGATAAAAGTTTGCATCCTCCCTTTTTAAAGCAACTCTCAACACGTATTAATAGCCGGAATGTATTGTATAATCGCCGACCGGTCTTTCAAAAGTGAACTTGGCAGGTGTCACAACCATAAAATTGCCTAGTTTCTGGAATGACTCGTGCGGTGGAAATGCATGTGAAACCAGCGTAAGCGGGCTGAGACCGACATACAATCCCGAACCGACGATTGTACTGATCAGCCCCAACGGGCGCAATGCAAGATCGAGAACATAATCACTTGTTGTCGCCATATGCGTAGATTCATCAGCCAGTAAATGACTGGAAAAGCCTAAAGATAGCGTTAAAACTATAACGTTGATTATTTTCATTGTCATATCTCCCATAGAGTTATTGAGGAAACCATGTGTCATGTCACAGTTACCCATGCAATGCATGCATATCATCTGTATAGAGTACTGAAATTTCGATAACACGTTTCGTTTCAGTGCAAAACATCAATTAATATGACTGGATTGTTGCCAGAAAGTTACGCAATCTTGATAAATTTATCGCTCACAAAAATAACTATACTCTGTATGGTGGATTACAATTTGTAAGTTTGAATTCTAAAATAATTCAATAGGGGATCATTCAAACATTTATCCAGGGGCCTGTTTTTCTTAGTCAATTGTTAATATAACTGACTGATAATCAAGTAATATCTGTCTGTATAGACAATAGTGTTCCTGTGTTTAGGATTTAAAAAATAACGACATCTTCTTGGTTACGTCAAGTTGTGTCAGAGACGACGTACGACAACAAAAATTACATCTATTGACAGCCTGTATACACGCTTATGAACAAATTAAATGTATTTTCCAGACAGTTTTATATTTATTTTCTGCTCACTGTAATGAGTGTCATGCTGGGGTCAGCTGCTCATGCAACAGTTGGTTATTTTGCATTGGGTTATGGTGCCAAATCCAACAGCATGGCTGGAGCCACAGTTGCCGCGCCTCAAGATGCCATGGCTGGTGCAGTCAATCCGGCAGGTATGGCCTGGGTCGGCGAGCGTGTCGACTTGTCGCTAAAAGCATTTCATCCCAAACGCGACGCTGAGTTTGATACACGTGTTGTTGGCGCGCAATTTACCGTGGAAAGTGATAGTAAGAAAACCTGGTTGTTTATTCCTGGAGCTGGCGCGACCTATCAAGTCAATGATGATTTATGGCTGGGTTTCACTTTTTACGCAAATGGGGGGCTCAATACAGATTATTCCAGCAATTTATATGATCAAAGCATTGCAGTTTTAGGCGCTTTTGGCCAAGCTGGCGGTGGAGCAAATGGGTTTGAAGCTGCGTCGAACGTCCCTTCTGGGACAGTCACCGGGTCACCTGATACAGGTCAATTAGGTGTGGATTTTGCGCAAGTGGTTCTGGCGCCGACACTCTCTTATAAAGTAGATTCTAAATTGACATTGGGATTGTCTCCATTGCTTGCAGCACAACGATTTCAAGCCAGAGGGCTGGGTAATTTTCAGTGCTTTACCACGACCGGATTTTCTCAAAATCAAGCTGCGTGTTCACCAGGTGGAGCCGGACCGCTGACCCCTGGGTTTCAAGGTTCCGGAAACTTAACCGATAACGGTCATAACTGGTCGTATGGCATTGGTGTTCGGGTAGGATTTCTTGCAGAAATTATTCCTCAAGTGCAAATCGGTGGAGCCTATTCCAGCAAAATCTATATGTCCAAGTTCAGCGATTATCGCGACTTGTTTGCCGAGAGCGGTCGGCTCGATGCACCCTCGCATTTTCAGGTTGGCATCTCAGTTAAGCCAATTGACTCCTTGCAACTCACCTTCGATTATCAGCGAATTTTCTATAGTGATGTCAAATCAATCGGCAACAGCGGCCCGATTGCCAGTGCTACCGGGCCGACTCTTCCAGCCGGAGTGGGGTTGTTAGGTGCTAACAACGGGCTTGGTTTTGGCTGGAACGATATCAATATTTTCCGTATTGGACTATCCTGTCAAGTTAACGATCAAATTGCATTGCGAGCTGGATATAGCTGGAATGACGACCCGATACCTAACAATCAAGTGTTATTGAACATACTCGCCCCGGCAACCATCACCCGTCATGCCACAGCTGGAATTTCTTACAGCCCTGCAACAAACCACCAGCTACATTTAACCTATGAGCATGCTTTTCATGAAAATCAAAAACAACAGGTCTCCGCGTTTGGTATTCCGGTATCAACCAGTATGTATCAGCAAACAGTACAAGTTGGCTATACCTTCCAGTATTAGTTTATGAGATTGTGATTAACCAGCGATTACAACACCTGACGACTGTGTGCTATTGATACCCTGCATACTTTGAAAAAAATGAACTACCTTTGACGTTTGGTGAAAAAATCAGAGCTGTTGAGGAATTCGGGGGACACTATACTTATTTTGCTAAACTTTACAAATGGCAAGAATGTAATCAAGGCGTCGGCAAACTTGAAAACAATAAGCATCACTTTTCTAACCCTTCCAAATCTTATACTCATGTATCAATACGTTATACATGGAATCATGTGATTAGATGGTGATGGCGTGGGTTGCATTCATCTGCCATTATGTATCCGATAAAGGGCGTTATCGGACATAAATGATAAGGGAAGGGCAGATGTCAAATGAGAATAATTGACGTTTATGGAATATACTATTATCAAGCTGGCCGACCCCTTGAATTGTTCAGAACAAGAGCCAATCCACCGCAACAGAGACCGTTTTACGATTGAGTATGGATTGCAAAGCCACAGTCAATATCGGTGATTACTCCCGAGGCGGTACAACACGAGGTGACACCCTGGCAGCCGATCACGACATGGGATGC
>JAHZJL010000236.1 GCA_022600935.1 Gammaproteobacteria bacterium | reverse complement strand
GAATTATCAAAAAGATAGAGAATCTGAGCAGGCTCTATCTACTCAACGAGACAGGTAATATCAGCTCTGCAATTCAACTATCAGAAACCTTTTTAAGCCGTTCTAGTAACGTTGAAATCTCGATTCGATTAGCAAATGCATACAGTCAAATCAATCAGTGCGATAAAGCAAAAAAAATTCTCGTTAATGAGACCGATTATTCCGCACTGGAGATCAACAGCCTTCGCTTGGCTCTTCGTACCCTCTTAAACAGTGATGTTCCACAAGCAGCTTATGACGTCTATCGTTCGCTGGCTAAAAGCAAACAAATGGATTCAAGTCTACGCGCGACTTACATTAAAGTATTGGAGCGGCTAGGAGATAATATAGAAACAGCCCGCCTAACCGATTACCAAAGTCTGGTTAAAAAATACAGGTTAGCGGAGATCAATCCAGACATTGATGTTCATGTGCTAAACAAACAGCTTGAAGACTTCATTTTACCTCATCCAGCACAGCAATATGAGCCAGGCGCACATACCACGCGTTATGGCACACAGATTCATCTTGAGCGCGATTGGAACCCCGCGCTTCTAACGCTTGAACAGGGCATAAAACACGCCGTTGAACAGTTCTCTCAGATAAACACGATTCAGGCTTTACCCCAACTTAAATCGGCAACAGTTTCATTCCATCTCTGGGCCACCATATTTACCAGACAAGGGCACTAGATTAGTCATATTCATCCGGATGCTCTAGTAAGCGGCGTCTATTATGTTTGCATTCCTGATAGTATTAAGAATTCCGTTCATCCTTCACAAGGCTGGTTATGTTTTTCTCAATTCGATAAAAACCGATCACATTTTATAAAACCAGAGGAAGGGGTAATTACATTATTTCCTTCTTACCTTTATCACAAAACACTTCCACTTGAGAGTTCCGAAACACGTTTATGTATTGCTTACGATATTTGCAAAATTTAGTATTTCAATGACTGATAGTCAGCATCAGGTTTTCACATTATCTCTTGTATCAACAAGCAGTGACTTTCGGTTGCTCAGATCATTGTTCACGACATCCAAGCTGCTTGACTGCAACCAAACGTTCTATATTGAATTGTCCACTTCCAAATTGATCATCAAAACCGACTCATAAAAAACTTTGCCTCGGTTACAAGTCTCGAAGTTAACAGTGATAAACCCCCAAGGTGTAGGATTTGCTGGCAACTGATTCCCATTCTCAAGCAATGCCCCTCCTTGGTTTATAAAAGCCTCAGTCTCACCAATTGAGCGCCCGTTAATCAATTGACCAACAGCATATATCCAAGCCTGATTACCTTGTTTATCAAAAGTCGACCAGACAATAACGGTGGTATCGTTTTTACTTTCAAGCAACGTTATATAGTGTCCATCTGCATCCAGGCTGTAATACATCCCGTTAATACCTCCGGAGACTAATGAAACATCGCCTGCCTCAACAGCGCCAGAATCGCATCTGGCTATGCCATCATGATTGCCATCAATATTACGCTCGTTAGAAAAAATATCCGTTACACCGCTTTCACAAAATTCTGACAGGCCATTATCAATTGCAGGACTGGATGCAGCCAGAGAAGGTACAGTCACAGCAATCCCACTGCCCCCATCAAGACCACTGCTCTCGCCAAATACACCAGTTGTTTTCTCAATCAAACCTGAAGCCACCCCGTTAATATCTGACATAGCATTAAATCCACAGGATAAATCGCTGCTAAGATTACTGCCTAAACTTTGTATAGCAGTCAGAGAGTCGTATATGCAATTATCCTGATCAAAGTCGATAATTGAATTGGCAATTTCAAGACCAGCGTTTTGCTTTACTTGTACTCCTGCTATTTTTCCGGTTAACTTTGAATTAGTAATTTTCATGTAGCCCGTAGAATGTAGTATGGAAGGAATCACCTTACCCTTAATATTATCTTGTTCTTGAGATTGAGCATCCATGTTATTAATCACAACCTGATTAAGAATGGCAGAACCGCCTCTGTTTGATATCACAACACTGTCCAGAATATGACTTTCTTGAATGACAATCCTTAAGTGTGTTGATATTTTTTCGAAAACCACTTGATTCAATTTCAGATTGCCAGAATTAACAATAAGCGGATAACATACTGTTGTTCTTGCTAATCCACCGATTCCTCCAAATTCAGCACATGCTCCACTTATGTCATTAAACAGACCTGAGTCGATCACCAGTTGCCCTGCATTGAGTATCAGTGGAGCAGAAAGTGCTGATTCGACGCTAATATCTTCAAAAATTACATTCCTTAATTTCAAAGATCCAGTTTTCTCAATTTCAAAAATTGGTACGCTATGGCGCACTTCACCAAAGACATGATAACCAGTTATAATGAGTTCACCTTTTATTGAAGGCAAATCTTCTCTAAAATCGAATGCTTGAACCGACTGTGAAATATGAACATAAACCAAATCCTCTGTCTGGTTAGCCAACTCTATAGCTTCCACCAAATCTTCAAAATCTTGTATCTGTAGAACAACCTCGGCGCACAGATCAACACTAATAACCAGTAGCATCAAACAAAGGTACTTTCTATAAACTTGTTTATTCATCATCTTTCCACTGAATAACATAATATAATGCTTTGAAGTATACCAATACTATAAAACCAATATATATGCTATTTGACACTCATCACTACCAAATAGCCTTTCTCATTAAATGATTTTTTTATACAAACAAATTTTATTTACTTATTTCAATCTTTTAATAAAAATATAACAGTAATGTTGCAATTTTAGGTTTAATCAGACTTTGTACCATGTTAGCTACTTCGCTTAAAATTCCTGTTCTTGCTTATCACTCAGCTAACATTGCTGGAAATGACTATCAGAATAACGACCATGTTGCACTGGCTCATGATTTGAAGATTTTGAATCAACAGGGTTTCAAGATCATTTCGGCCTGGCGACTGGTTGACTGGTTGAAAAATCACACTCAACTGGACTCACAGCGTTACGTTGTTCTCACATTCGATGATGGCGTCAGTCTTGATTTTCATAACTGGGCTCATCCTGAATTTGGAGTTCAACAGAGTTTTTTTAATATCTTGAATGACTTTGCAATGAAACATTCAGGCCAGCAGCCTAATGTTCACGCCAGCAGTTTTGTGATTGCTTCTCAAACAGCGAGACAGGAAATCCAGGACAAAGCCCTGTCTGGCTATCCATTACTTGGTGAGAACTGGTGGAAGGAAGCTGATCAGTCAGGATTGATTTCAATTGAAAATCATTCCTGGGATCATAATCATCCGAATTGCAGCTCAACAGTTCAAAAAGATGGTATTACCGGAAATTTTGAAGTCATTGACAGTTATGATGAATGTGATTTAGAAGTCCGCAAGGCATCAGATTACATTTTGACTAAAACTGGAAAAGAAAAATTATTGTTTGCTTATCCCTGGGGTCAATACAGTGAGGAAATTGCATTTAACTATTTCCCCAACTATCAACATCAACACAGGGTTTCAGCAGCATTTACCACTGAACCTGAACTGGTACATTCACAAACCAATCGCTGGCTGATTCCACGCTTTGTTTGCGGTGAACAATGGCGGTCACCGGAGGAATTCGTTAAAATTCTGGATCTTGTATAAACCATTGTAAAATTCCTGACTGAGAAGCCAGTCAAAAACCACTCAAGCCCTCCTCAGCATTTATGGCAGCAGACCAGACCCTACACGTCCTGCAATTAATTTACAAACCTGATCATTTACTGCCTTTGTTCAACCTGTATTCCAGGGCTTTGATGAACCAGGGACATCGGGTCACAACTGTGTTTTTAACCGGGGCAATCAGTGATGCATTAATTGATGAGACCGTTGCTGATGCAGTTGAATTCTGCGAATTCAGTACCCGACAAATCAAATCCAGTAAACTCAAGGTCAGTCAGGCAATCCGCCGTCTCTGGTTGGCTGGCAGATATAATCTGGCGTTATGTCACCGTCACAAACCCTCGTTTATATTTTCCATGGCCAGACTGGAGCTTAAACAAGCACCTATGCTTTCTGTTGTACATGCTCTCGGTCAATACAAGCGCAAAAGCCGGCGTTTTCACGCATCTCTGTTCTACAGTAGCCAAGTCAATCAGACTGCTTTGGTTGGTGTTTCACAAGCTGTCAGCAACGATATCAAGTATCATTTCAACAACAGCCCGCCTTGTCCGGTCATCACAATACCGAATTGTATCAATATCGATTCCGTCACTAAAAACCAGTTCTCCCGTGAAAAAAGCCGGGAAGTTCTTGGACTTGATTGGGACGATTTTATCATTGGCAATGTTGCTCGCCTGGTTGCCGATAAAGCGCAACATGACTTGATTACCGCGTTTTCTGATTTGCTGAAAACTCATCCTTTGGACCAAACCAGGCTTAAATTACTGATTATCGGTTCTGGCAACTGTGAACAAGCACTCAAAAACCAGGTTGCAACTCTTGGAATCGAAAGCAACGTGAAATTTGCTGGTGAGTTCAAACTAGCCTCGCGATTGATGCCAGCATTTGATCTGTTTGTCTTATCTTCTTCTGTTGAGCCATTTGGACTGGTGTTGCTAGAGGCTATGGCTGCAAAACTACCTGTTGTTTCAACAAATGTCGATAGTATTCCAGTTATCGTCAATAAGGACGCTATTCTGGTTCCGCCTCATTCCCCTCAGGAATTAACTGACGCGATGACAACAATGTTCTCCATGAATCACCAACAGCGTTCGGCAATCGGAATAAATGGATACCGCCATCTGAGTGAATATTTCAGCGAAACTCAGTTTCAAAATCAGCTCCTGTCAGCTGTAAGCCAATTAACCGAAATTTAATTCAAGTTCTGTGAAAACATTCAGCAGATATCAAGTCCGCCAATGGGTATTCTGGATGTTTTTGATTTTTCTTTGCGGGTTTTATTTTTTTCCGACCACCAAAAGTCACAATAACTTTTACTACGGACTGGTTCTCGCCCCGTTTGTGTTGACGTTGAGATTTGATGAAATACGCATCATTCAGCAATCTGTCTTATTCAAGATGTCCGCCATGTTTTTGGTGTTTCTGGTCGTTTCGCTGTCATGGGGCGAGCAAACTCAGGCACAGGACTGGGTCAAATACAGCAAACGTCTAATTTATATGCTGGTTTTTTTTGCTTTGGTACTCTGTTATTACAATCAGAAGATGCTGAACACAATCAGTTTGTCAATTGCTGCAGTCGCAGTATTCATGGCGATTGTTTCTATGGCAACCTATGACAGCAGTGTATATAGTGGCCCGGATCGTTTAAAAAATTTCGGCATTCTCGAACATGAAATACTCGCTGCTTCGTCGTACGGTTTCGCAGCCTTACTGTTATTATATGGACGCAGGATCAATCATCCACTGCAAACCTGGATTAAACTGATCGGTCTAAGCATTCTTCTTGCTGACATTCTCTGGACCCAAAGTCGGGGTCCTTTACTGGCTTTAATCGGTTCAATCTGTATTGCTGAGTTTATTAAAGGAAAACACAGAAAACTCATTAGCTGTCTTGGCATACTAACTGTGTTCACTGGTTTGTTAATGATTGCCAAGGCAATTGATACCCCTGAATTTATCAGCCGTAACGGGGGAGATTCCTACCGTCTTGATATCTGGACTATGATGTGGGCTCGCATTACTGGATCACCATGGCTCGGCCTGGGACTCAGCGCAGACGAAACCATTGAACTCCCAGAATGTGGCTGCATTCCCCACCCGCACAATATATTCCTCGCCACGCTGTTTTATTCTGGCATTGCTGGTTTAATACTGTTAGTGTCCGTGTTATCACTTGCATGGATTTCTGCTTATCAATTACAGCAACGCAATGGAAACATCATTTTTCTGGTATTGTTGACGTTCGGAATCCTGTGCGGCTTCAGTGACGGTAATAAATTGATTGACCACCCCAGACCCATGTGGCTATATTTCTGGCTGCCTGTGATATTGATCGCCGCGCATCAAATTCATGACCGACTGAGTTTCCAGGAAAACTCCTGAGCCTCTTTCACCCCTGTCGCTCCTGCCACCAATAATAAGGATACTGAAGTGCACAATATCAGCCTCGTACTCGTTTGTGTTGGAATCATCAGTCTGACCTGCCAGTGGCTTGCATGGCGAATAAAATTACCGGCTATTCTGTTATTACTGGTATCCGGCCTTACAATCGGGCCGGTTTTTCATTTAATTGATGTGGACCACATATTTGGAAATTTGCTATTTCCATTTGTGTCACTTTCCGTTGCCATCATCCTGTTTGAAGGCAGTCTGACACTGAAATGGCAGGAAATCCGTGAACATGGTCGTGTAGTGCGCAACCTGGTCACCATTGGTTTGATCATAACCTGGACAATGACAGCAATCATTTGTCATTTTCTATTGCAGCTTGACTGGCAAATTGCCTGGTTATTCGGCGCCCTGGTTTCAGTGACAGGACCTACAGTAATCATCCCCATGTTGCGCTCGATCAGACCCAATGCTTCGATTGCCAATATTTTACGCTGGGAGGGTATCTTGATTGACCCTCTGGGCGCATTATTGGTAGTCCTGGTTTATGAGTTCATTATTGCCAGTTCAGGCGGCTATCCGATGACTCACAGCATACTGGTGTTTTTCAAACTGCTGGGAGTTGGTGGAATAGCCGGAGCGCTGGGTGGTTTTTTATGGGGCTTGTTACTAAGAAACCACACCTTGCCCGAACATTTGAGAAGCTTTGCCACACTGATTATGGTGTTGAGCATTTTTGTCATGGCCAACCAGTTACAAGAGGAATCGGGGCTGTTTGCAGTCACAGTAATGGGTATCTGGCTGGCGAATATGGATCATGTCGATATCCAGGATATTCTGCATTTCAAGGAAACCTTGTCGGCCTTACTGATATCCGCCTTGTTTATTTTACTGGCAGCCCGGCTAACTCAGGATAACCTGTCCAGCATCGCCTGGCCTGAATACGCCATGCTGGGCATTTTGATTGTGTTGATTCGTCCTCTCAGTGTATTTTTGTCCTGTTATAAAGCCTCTTTGAACTGGAAAGAACAACTGGTAATTGCCAGTCTTGCGCCGCGTGGAATTGTCGCTGCCGCTGTGGCCGCACTGGTTTCAATCCGGCTCTCAGAAGCCGGCCTGGAGCAGGCACAACAACTTGTTCCGCTGACTTTTTTTGTGATTATCGGTACAGTCATCATCTACAGTATCATCACTACACCGATTGCTCGATTACTGAACGTGTCCGAGCCTGAACCCAGAGGATTTCTGATTGTAGGCGCCAACCCGGTAGCCCGATCAATTGCTAATGCATTGTCAGAAGCAGGATTCAGAACCATCCTGGCTGATTCAAACCGCGACCATATCAAAGCAGCGCGTCTGGAAGGGCGATCAGTGTTTTATGGAAACCCGGTTTCCGAGGAAGCAGAACAGGAAATGGATCTTGTTGGCATTGGCCGGTTGCTGGCCGCTTCCCCGTATTCAGACTTGAATGCTTTAGCCGTTTTACGATACCGCCACGAATTTGGCCGCGATCGCGTCTATACTATTCAAACAGATAACGAAAAAGCCAGCTCGCGTCACAAAACAGCAACCAAATTACGGGGCAACTTTTTTTCAAACAGTGACCTGACGTATAAAAAATTTGCCAGTTTGCTCTCAAAAGGAGCCGAGATAAAATGTACGCGGGTGTCTGATGATTTTAATTTTAATGATTATCTGGAACAATATGGGAAACGTGCCATATTACTGTTTGCATTGACACCGGAAAACAGATTGCGCGTCTTCGTTCCTGGAGGAACGTTACACCCAAAACCCGGTTGGGCAGTCATGGCATTGATTCAAAGAGAAACCGAATTTTTGAACAGTGAAACAAAAGAATCGTTACAAACTGCCGATAATGAATAACAATAGCTCTAGTAAAACAAACAACGACTATTCACCGATTGATAAAATTGGTCTACACTTTCAACATCAAGTACAGATTGTAGATTTAATACCCACTGTTACAGTGACAGGCAGAGAGATGCAAAATTATGAGTAACATGCAATTTCAAGATCAGTTGCAGGCTTATGCAGGATGGCGGCAAAATTTATCCGATGCGGTTAAACGCTACCAGTCCTGGCTGGATTCACTGAATCTGGCAGACCCCAAGATAGAAGAAATCGTAAAAAACACCTTGGATAACCTGCAAAATGATCGAATAACCATCGCTTTTGCAGCTGAATTCTCGCGCGGTAAAACCGAGCTGATCAATGCTCTGTTTTTCGCTGAAACCGGATTACGATTACTGCCTTCCACACCTGGACGAACAACCATGTGTCCGGCAGAAATATTTTTTGACCATAAAGGAGGCAATTATGTACGATTGCTGCCTATTGAGTCACGACTGGACCCACTGCCACTGATTGGATTCAGAAACAAACCTGAAGCATGGTCGGAAATTGAATTTTCTTCAGAATCACCAGAAGAAATGCAGGAAGCCTTTCAGGAACTGGCAGCAGTCAAAAAAGTCAACGTTGAAGACGCAAAAAAACTCGGTTTGTATCATGAAGAAATCCACGGCAGTCAACCACCTGTGGATGATATGGTGGAAATTCCACGTTGGCGTCATGCCATGATTTCATTTCCACACCCTCTGCTCAAGCAAGGTCTGGCTATTCTCGATACACCCGGACTTAATGCGCTGGGTAGCGAGCCGGAATTGACATTAAGCCTGTTGCCAAGTGCCCAAGCGATTGTATTTGTGCTGGCTGCCGACACCGGTGTCACCAAAAGCGATCTGGAAATGTGGCGCAATTATGTCAAGAGTTACCGCAGCAGTGACAGTCACGGACTGGCAGTTGTGATGAACAAGATTGATACCTTATGGGATGACATCAAGAGTGAAGACTCCATTAATGAGTCAATAGCGACCCAGGTTTCATCGATCTGCTCAATCCTTAATATCAAACAAAATGCAGTATTTCCATTAACTGCCAAAGGTGGTCTGCTGGCCAAAATCAAGGAAGACCAGAGCGCGCTCGAAAAAAGCGGTGTTCTGGGATTTGAATCATTCCTTTCAGATACCGTACTCAATA
This sequence comes from Gammaproteobacteria bacterium, assembly GCA_022600935.1. Lineage (GTDB taxonomy): Bacteria > Pseudomonadota > Gammaproteobacteria > Methylococcales > DRLZ01 > DRLZ01. The sequence goes on along the minus strand of JAHZJL010000236.1, from coordinate 17,143 downwards.
AACGCCAGGAAATTCTGTTGACATCGGTCAGCGATAATGTTTTGTATCTGGTTGACGGCTCAGCTCGTGTGGTCACTAATAAAATGCTGAATATCAAGCGTCAGCTGGAAGAACTGCGTAAAGTTGATGGTCAAAGCCAGAGCGCCAACAATAAACTGATGGTTGAGGCCAGAGAAGAACAAAGCCGATATCTGAGTAACGTTGATGCGTTTCAATCCAGCCGCCGGGTCTTTGCTCAACAGGCCAAACGCCTGGTCGATTCACTGGATGCAGTTCGCTGCGAGGAAATCATGGCAAGAACCAGGCCTTTGATGACGTCCAAAGCAACCACTATCGGCATGAAAAATGTCATGAAAACCCTGCTCGAAGATTTACAAACCATCCTGCAGGACGCTGTTGACTCAACCGAAGAAACCCGCCGACTGGTCAAAGCGATTTATCGCAAATTTGAACAGGAAGAAGGTTTCGAGGATATCAGTCCGCAGTTATTCTCAATCAAGAAATACCAGTTCGAACTGGAAGAAATTTTTGATGAGGCCGAGGCATTTCGGGTCAGTGCCGCAGCGACATTACTTGAGCAACGCGTGGTTATCGATCGTTTTTATGGATCCATCATATTCCGCGCCAAGGAAATGTTTGATAGAGCGCACCAGGAAGCAATTAACTGGGCATCTTCAGTGATGAGTCCAATCCTGCATCAAATCAAGGAACAAAAGAAATTCATCGAAAACCGTCTTGTGGTTTTACGCAAGGTGAACAGCGCCAATGAAAGCGTCGATAACGAACTCAAAGAGTTGCAAGCGACCCTGGTCAATCTGCAAAAACGCCTCGATGAACTGCAACTGATCAAGGAAGAATTGCAATCACCAATGGCAGTGGAAAAGACCCAGGACAGCACAGAGGAAGAAATGGATCATTCCCCATCCGCAATGAGCGCAGCTGGCTGATATTCAACTGTCTTTAATCAAACAAAGCCCATCTCAGTATGGGCTTTTTTATTGCTTGCGGTACCGAAACTCATGAATAGAGTGTCCACGAAGCAAACCTCTGGATTCAAACCTGGTTTGAGGACGTTCCGGGATAGGAACTGCAGAGGGATGGTCCAGATTGACTGATTGCAGGGGCAGCGTGCCGGAATGCAATAAACTATTGATTGATTGGGCGTAATCAGCCCAATCAGTTGCAATAAACAGATACCCGCCAGGCATCAGCTTTGCACTAAGTTCCAGTAGAAATGAATGGTTGATCAAACGGCGTTTATGATGTCGTCGTTTTTGCCAGGGATCCGGGAAAAAAATATGAATACCGCTAATTGAACCATTTCTAATACACTCTTTAAGTACAATCAGAGCATCTGCATGATAGACACGCAGATTCTCCAGTCCCAGTCGGTTTATTTCGATCAGTAAATGTCCGACACCAGGTTTATGGGTGTCAATGCCAATAAAATTGTAGTGCGGATATTGGCAGGCCATTTCTGCCAGTGATTCGCCGTTACCAAATCCAATTTCCAGAATTACCGGGGCATGACCTGAAAATGTCTGCTCCGGTATAAATATGTTATCTTCTACATTTAAACCAAAACAATCCCAGCCCTGATCAATAGCATTTTGCTGACCTCGTGTCAGACGACTGTCTCTACGAATAAAGCTGCGAATGCAGCGCTTGACTGGGCTGGCTGTAGATGGATTGTCACTCAACTGTGCGACTCCAATTTTCATATGCTGTTTTGCACAGAAATGTACTGATTGTCAGTTATTGATTGGGCAACAGACTATAACAAAACGGTACGCCGCTTTTGGCGGCCAAGTTGCCTCTTTGCTATCCATATCTATACATTACATCGGTTCTAAGCACATACTTCATGCCATTTTTGGCACCTATGGCTCTATGAGAAATCCTATGCGGAAACACCAAGGCCATACCCGCTTTGGGTGCGACTTTTTCCCATACGAATTCTGTATACCCTAATTCGAAGTTATTATTAAGATAAATCAAGAAAGTCAACATGCTCTCTTGTGTAGAACTTCGAATGAAAGCTCCATCTTTATGCCACTTGAATAGTGTTCAGGGTTATAGCGATAATACCGAAATCGCTCGTTAAATCCTTTGAGTCACCACTCATCTATTTCTTTTGGTAAATAAGGCTCAGCTCGATGAAATAAGTGGTGAGCTAATTCACTATCATCAAGAATAAGCCGTTCATTATTTCTAATTTCTTTATTAATCTCCGGACCAGAAATGGCATTAATCGTAGCGAGTTCAAATCCTGTTTCTTCACTCTCCGAGATTAACTTTTCGCATTCTGCAAGCGAAAGAAAGCCCTCTATTGTAAAGACACCTGCTCCTAATCTTTCAATTTTCATGAATCCTCCAAATATTGCATACCAATAAAATCAGGTTGAATAGCAAAACTTGAGGTTAGTCAAAAAAACATCCCATCGATCGGAGAGGAGGCAGATGCATAGCGTTTTCTGGGCATACGGCCTGCCAGATATGCTTCGCGTCCGGCTTCGATAGCTTTTTTCATGGCTGAAGCCATCAGTACCGGGTTTTTGGCTTCGGCAATTGCAGTATTCATCAATACGCCGTCACAACCCAATTCCATAGCAATACTGGCGTCAGAGGCTGTGCCTACTCCGGCATCCACCAGTATCGGTACCTGTGCATTCTCAACGATCGTGCGTATATTGTAGGGATTACGAATTCCGAGGCCTGAGCCAATTGGCGCAGCAAGCGGCATTACCGCAACACAACCGATGGATTCCAGCAATTGTGCGGCTATCGGATCGTCATTGGTGTACACCATTACCTCAAATCCATCTGTGACCAGAATTTTTGCGGCTTCAATGGTCGCGGGCAAATCGGGATATAATGTTTTCTCATCACCCAGTACTTCCAGTTTGACCAGATTATGACCGCCCAGTAACTCACGCGCCAATCGGCAGGTACGTACAGCATCCTCGACGTTATAACACCCGGCTGTATTTGGCAGGATAGTATAGTGATCCGGAGATATCACATCCAGTAAATTCGGCTCGTTGGCATCCTGACCAATATTGGTGCGACGAATTGCAACCGTGACAATTTCTGCTCCACTGGTTTCAATGGCCTGCTTTGTCTCTTGCATGTCCTTGTATTTTCCGGTTCCGACCAGCAATCTGGATTGAAACCGTCGTCCGGCCACCATGAATGAATCATTATCAGAGCCACCGCCAATGGCCCGAACGATTTCCACTTTGTCTTCAGCATTCAGCTGATGTCTGGCATAGTCGGTATAGGGGACTATCTCCTGGTTCAGCTCCACAGCAATGCGTTGCCCAGTCAGGTCCATCTCAGCGATTAATTGGTGTAATGTTATGTCGGGGCTGACCTCGGTTGCTTCACCATTGACTATAATCCGCATTGTAGAATCACTCATCACTAATGCATCCATTGCTATTGTGAATTCTGGTGGATACGACGTTTTTCAACTGCATCAGCCAGCAATTCAAGCATCTCTTCGCTATCATCAAGACCGATACAGGCATCAGTGATACTCTGTCCATAGGTTAGAATCTTGCCTGCCTGCAAATCCTGTCTACCTGCAACCAAATGGCTTTCGACCATCACACCGATAATTTTGTCATTACCCGCACTGATTTGTTGAGCCATACTTTGCCCGACTTCCAGTTGTTTCTGATATTGTTTCTGGCTGTTGGCATGACTACAATCCACCATAATATTGGCGTTCAGTCCATTGGATTCCATTACCTCAACAGCTTCTGCAATATCATGCGTCTGGTAATTCGGCTGTTTTCCGCCTCGCAGGATAATATGGCAGTCATCATTACCGGTTGTTGCAAAAATCGCTGAATGACCCGATTTGGTGACTGACAGAAAATGGTGAGAACGTTGAGAAGCGCTAATTGCATCAACGGCAACCTTGATCGATCCGTCTGTAGCATTTTTGAATCCAACCGGGCACGATAGACCCGAAGCCAGCTCCCGATGCACCTGGCTTTCAGTGGTTCGAGCGCCAATCGCACCCCATGCAACCAGGTCTGAAAAATACTGCGGGGTGATCAAATCCAGATATTCCGTGGCAACCGGAACACCCATGTTATTCAAATCCAGGAGCAAACTGCGGCCAATATTCAAGCCTTTGTTGATATCGAAACTTTCGTCAAGATCAGGGTCGTTGATCAAGCCTTTCCAGCCCACGGTAGTGCGAGGTTTTTCAAAATAAACCCGCATAATCACCACTAATTGATCGCGATAAGGCCTGGCCATTTCCATTAAGCGCGTTGCATACTCTCTGGCGGCTTTGGGGTCGTGAATTGAACATGGCCCGATGATTGTCAACAAGCGATCATCCTGACGATGCAGGATTTGATGAATGGAGTGACGAGCACTGGAAGTGGTTTCCGATGCGCGATCCGTTATCGGCAGGCTTTGATGTAATTCAACTGGTGGAATCACCTCCATCATATCCTTGATGCGCAGATCATCCGTACTGTACAGCTTTGTCATTCTTTTAGGATTCAGTTGAGAATTCATTGAAATACGTTAACTATTCTTACACGTCAAATGCCTTAACAGCACACTTGAGAAAAGCAGACCATTATACCTGATGTTATTGCTGATTAAATGACCATGAAAAAAATAATTCGGGGTAAGCAATCGCAATATCGTTACGAAAAATTACAGGTCAGTTAAGCGATTCCATCATATCTGTCATTCATCGATGAGTAACGAAAACACTTTTTCTGACAATTAAAAATTAATTTTTAACTTTAATTTCATTGAGTTAAATACCTTTTTTATCCAGTTTTGTCAGAGTTGTGCAATATGTTACCCTGTAACACTCGAGTTGCTTGTATCATTCAACCTCAGGAGGGTCACATGAATAACACTCATCAACGTAATACGTTTTTCTCCCTGGTACTTGTCAGTGTTTGCTTAGGGTTTTCTGCATGTAGTGACGATGATGGTCCATCCCAGGAGCTGAACGTTGAAAAACCGCTTTCAGGGAGCCCCACAGCTGCTTCGGAAAGAGAAACATTGATGGAACGTCGCAAAGCTGCTGAGGATTTCAGAGCAGCCAGAGCCAAAGCAACCGAAGCCGCTGCAGCAGCAAAATCCGCTGTTGAATCAACCGCTTCGGAAGCTGCAGACACAGTCAATAACGCCATACAAAGCAGTTCCGATAATGCTGCCGCTGTTATTGAGTCAACCAAAGACACTGCGAGCGAGACCGGTAAATCTCTAGCAGAAGGTCTTGAAAACGCCCAGGAATCAATTAATTCCGGTGTACAAAAAGCCAAGGAGTCTATTGCCGAAGGTGTAGAATCAGCTCGTCAGGCTGCACAGTAAACGTTAGTCGCACATCAATCTTAGAGTGATGAATTCTTAAATGAAGCAATGTTTATGCAAGACTGGAAGTCAATCATTCTTCCAGTCTTGCAAAACAAACAATTACAGCCTGCCAATTGTGGTCACTTGACAGCAGAACCGCCTCAGACTTTATTGTCAATTAAAGATCAATCCATTATCTCCAACATCAACCCGGATCGCGTCACCAGGTGCGAAATCACCTGCAAGGATTTTTTGAGACAGCGGATTTTCGATATCAGTTTGAATCGCGCGTTTCAGCGGTCTTGCTCCAAACACCGGATCAAATCCTTCCTGTCCGATTAAATCCAGAGCGGCATCACTGAATTCAATGCTGATCTCCCGATCCTGCAAGCGTTGCTTGAGAATTGACAGCTGGATTCTGGCAATCTGACGGATCTGTTCGATAGCCAATGGCCTGAATACCACAGTGTCATCAATTCGATTGATGAACTCTGGCCTAAAATGCTCTCCGACAATGGCCATTACTGCTGTTTTCATGGCTTCATAATCATTCTCGACAGCCATGCTCTGAATCATATCCGAACCCAGGTTCGAGGTCATCACGATAACAGTGTTTCTGAAATCAACCGTACGGCCCTGACCATCAGTCAAACGGCCGTCATCCAGCACTTGCAGCAAGATGTTGAAGACATCGGGATGAGCTTTTTCCACTTCATCCAGCAAAATAACCGAGTATGGTTTGCGCCGCACCTGCTCAGTCAGATAACCGCCTTGGTCATAACCAACATATCCGGGCGGGGCTCCAATCAGCCGGGCAACCGAGTGTTTTTCCATGTATTCGGACATATCCAGACGCACCATAGCATCATCGGTATCGAACAGAAAGTTCGCCAGGGTTTTGGTTAACTCGGTTTTACCGACACCGGTCGGCCCAAGAAACAGGAACGAACCAATGGGTTTATTGGGGTCAGCCAGCCCGGCACGTGAGCGGCGGATCGAATCAGACACCGCCTGAACTGCCTGCTCCTGCCCAACCACTCGCGTTTCCAGTTCCTGCTCCATACGCAACAATTTATCGCGTTCGCCTTCGAGCATTTTCGCAACGGGTATTCCTGTCCAGCGGGAGACAATTTCGGCAATCTCTTCATCAGTGACATTATTGCGTAGCAACTGAAATTTTTTGGCTTCAGTATCAGCTTTCGAGGCTGCTTCAAGCTGTTTTTCCAATTCAGGAATACGGCCATATTGCAACTCTGACAAGCGTTGCAGATCGCCAGCACGGTGAGCAGTTTCACGCTCGATACGGGCTTGATCCAAAGCCTCCTTAATCGCTGCGGTTCCCTGAACCGCTGATTTTTCAGATTTCCAGATTTCATTTAAATCAGCATATTCTTTTTCCAGTTCAGCGACTTTTTCATCCAGTTCAGCCAATCGTTTCCTCGATGCATCATCACTTTCCTTTTTTAATGCTTCCTGTTCGATTTTGAGCTGAATCAGACGCCTGTCAAGCATATCCAGTGGCTCCGGTTTGGAATCGATTTCCAGACGGATTTTTGCGGCAGCCTCGTCAATCAGATCGATTGCCTTGTCCGGCAATTGACGGTCGGTAATGTACCTGTGCGACAATGTCGCTGCAGCTATAATAGCCGGGTCAGTGATTTCGACGCCATGATGTGCTTCATAACGTTCTTTCAAGCCACGCAAAATGGCAATGGTGTCTTCGACGTTCGGCTCATCAACCAGGACTTTCTGGAATCGCCGTTCCAGCGCGGCATCTTTTTCGATACGCTGTCGGTACTCATTAAGCGTGGTTGCACCAATACAATGCAACTCACCACGTGCCAGGGCTGGTTTTAACATGTTACCGGCATCCATCGCGCCTTCCGCAGCTCCTGCGCCGACCATCGTGTGAATTTCATCAATAAACAAGATGATGGAACCATCGGACTTGGCGATGTCATTCAGCACTGCCTTGAGTCGTTCTTCGAAATCTCCACGAAATTTTGCACCAGCCAGTAATGCAGCCAGGTCCAGTGCCAGCAGACGCTTGTTTTTCATGCTGTCCGGTACTTCACTGTTGACAATACGTTGCGCCAGACCTTCCACCAGTGCTGTCTTACCAACGCCTGGTTCGCCGATGATGACCGGGTTGTTTTTAGTGCGCCGCTGTAGAATTTGCACCATGCGACGAATTTCATCATCACGCCCGATAATCGGGTCTATTTTGCCCTGCTCGGCGCGTTCAGTAATATCGATGGTGTATTTTTTCAGTGCCTCGCGCTGATCCTCGGCATTCGGATCAGACACATTTTGTCCACCGCGCACGGCATCGATAGCATGTTCCAGCGCGCTTTTGGTCGCCCCGGCATCACGCAACAGTTTACCGATGACATCTTTATCATCCATAGCAGCCAGCAGAAACAGTTCCGAAGAAATATACTGATCCTGTCGCTGCTGCGCCAGCTTATCGGTGATATTCAGCAGACGTGACAAGGTATTGGAAACATGGATATCTCCCGCATTACCGCCGGATACTGTCGGCATCTTGTCCAGCACTTCGCCAAGCTGGGAGCGCAATTTATCGACCTTGACCCCTGATTGAGCCAGTATCCCTCTGACAACACTGCCTTCCTGGTCCAGCATGGCTGCCAGCAAATGTGCCGGCTCGATAAACTGATGATCACGACCAATCGCCAGTGACTGGGCATCTTGCAACGCCAGTTGAAATTTACTTGTTAACTTATCTGTTCTCATTGATTCATCCTGTATGACAGTGTCCACTGTCTTTTGGTCAGTTGTCGGTGACGATTAACGCATTTTCAACATACTGATTTTTAAGTCTATAGCTTACATATATGGATAAACCATCAAATTTCAAGCAACTCAATGCGCTAAGAGCTTGATAATTGAAACCCGCACTGTTTATAACGCCAACAATTTAGTGGCTCGTCATTATGACTAAAACTATTGTCGACCTTTCCATAGACACCGCCTAACATCACAGTTATCCATTGCAACAGATTCTATTTTTGTTAATTTAAAGACAATCGGGTTAAAATACGCACTCTTTTTCAAAATTAACAGGCTATGCCTCCGCAACAATCTGCAATAGCCTGAGCCAAGTGTAAACATCCCCGGATCTGATCGTTTACCTGCCAGTCTTTTTATAATATTTAAGAACCAGTTTTTACAAGCAAAGGACAGTCAACAATGACTGAATTTAAGGAAGTGACCAGTCCGTTCTGCGGAATTGGTACAGACGATTTAACTGTTCAAGTCGATAATTTATCAGTCACCGTCACTGAAAACGGCTGCTCAATGAACTCCCCGGCCTTTGAACTGGGTATTACGGATACCTCGCCAAGAGTTGGTGGAAAAGAAGTTGATCTCGATACTGCATACCATAAAGCTGCCGAGCTGTTAAGCCAAACCAGTCAACCTGTTATTGGCGGATGCGCGACTGATGTCAATGGCATGCGAGCATTGCTGTCGCTGGCTGATCAGAGTGGTGCAGTTGTCGATCACCAAGGATTTAATTCCGCCCGTTATAATATCCTGACCATGCAGGAGTCCGGCTGGATCAATACCACGCTGGCCGAACTTAAAAATCGCTGTGATGTGTTACTCGTAGTCGGAACTGATATTGAAGCCACCTACCCCAGATTTTATGAATTGTTTGTCTGGTGCCAGGAAGCCATGTTTCTTGAGCAAAGCAGTGACCGCGAGATCATTATTCTTGGCAAACACCCACAAGGTAAAACAGTTATCTCACCAACCGGGAAACATCCGCATGTTCTGGACTGTTCTGATGCAGCATTACCGGAAGTGTTGTCTATTCTGCGTGCACTGTTAAAAAACAGGCCTGTAAAATCCACTGAAGTCGGTGGTATCAGTCTGCCTGAGCTGCAACTGGTGGCTGATAAATTAAAACAAGCCAACTATGGCGTTGCAACCTGGTCAGCAGCGGCTCTTGAACATCAACATGCTGATTTGACAGTGCAAACTATCTGCGAACTGGTCAAAGACCTCAATCATGACACCCGTTTTGCCGGGTTGCCACTGGGTGGCAGGCAAGGAGATCAAACTGCGCATCAAGTCAGTGGCTGGACGACGGGTTACCCGGCGCGGGTACGTTTTTCCAGCGGATTTCCTGAATACGATCCGTATTTATATGACACTGAATTCATGCTGGATAACGGAGAAGCTGATCTCTTGTTGTGGGTTCAGTCCCTGGATACTGAATCTGCACAACCGCCAACATTAGTACCAACCATTGTGATTGGCCGCTCCGGAATGCAGTTCCAAAAAGAACCGGATGTGTTTATTCCAGTCGGAGTGCCTGGAATTGATCATAGCGGACACGCTTACCGGCTGGATAGTGTTGTCGCAATTCGCCTCAAACAACTGCGGGACTCAGGTCTGCCCAGTACAGCGGATGTTTTGTCTGCTATCCAGCTCGCCTTGTAAGGAACTCGAATCATGTTAACCAAACTCAGCGGCGGCATTGTGTTTGACCCGGCAAACGGGGTCAACGGCAAGCAAATGGATATTTATATCCAGGATGGCCGAATAATCAAACAACCAGACGATGCCAGAATCGACACGGAATATAATATTGATGGCAAAATTGTCATGGCAGGCGCTATCGATCTGCATACCCATATCGGTGGCGGCAAAGGCAATATCGCCAGAATTCTGATGCCTGAAAATCACCGTGACGATCCTGTCGCACGTACCAGCATTACCCGCTCCGGCACCGGGCACTGCATGCCCAGCACCCATATTACCGGCTATCGCTATGCCGAAATGGGTTATACCGCTGGTTTCGAGCCCGCCGTGTTACCGGTCAATGCCAGACAAGCGCACATGGAAATGGCCGATATTCCGATTCTGGACAAAGGCGGTTACATTATGCTCGGCAGCGATGACTACCTGCTGCGCATGTTAACTGCCAGGAAAGACCAGCAAGCCATTAACGATTATGTCGCATGGACTCTGAGAGCTTCGCAAGGGCTGGGAATTAAAGTGGTGAATCCAGGCGGAATCAGCGCTTTCAAATTCAACCAGCGCAAACTGGATCTGGACGAGCAACACAGTCATTACAATGTGTCGCCTCGAGATATCCTCAAAGCCCTGACAATGGCCGTTAAACAACTGGGCATTCCACACCCACTGCATGTCCACGGCTGCAATCTCGGTGTCCCAGGTAATTTACAGACTACACTGGATACCATCAATGCGGTTGACAGCCTGCCGATGCATCTCACCCATATTCAGTTTCACAGTTACGGTACGGAAGGGGATTTCAAGTTCTCATCGGGTGCTGCGCAGATTGCCGAAGCGGTTAACAACAACCCGAATATTTCTCTGGATGTCGGTCAGATCATGTTCGGACAGACTGTAACAGCATCCGGTGACTCCATGCACCAATATGCCAATCACAATATCGCCAACCCGAAAAAATGGGTGTGCATGGATATTGAGTGCGATGCCGGTTGCGGTTTGGTTCCATTCAAATACCGGGACCAGAATTTTGTCAATGCCTTGCAATGGGCAATCGGACTGGAGATTTTCCTGCTGGTCGATGACCCCTGGCGTATTTTTCTGACCACCGACCATCCCAATGGCGCACCATTTACCAGTTATCCGCACCTGATCCGTTTGTTAATGGATCAATCATTCCGCAATGACATGCTGGCAACCATTCATCCCGAAGCACAAAAGATGACAACACTGGCATCTATTGATCGTGAATATACACTGGAAGAAATTGCCATTTTGACCAGGGCAGGTGCAGCCAGAATTACCGGGTTGGTGCATCGAGGCAGCCTTGGTGAAGGTGATTGGGCGGACATTACCGTGTATACGGATAACGATGATCGTGAAGCCATGTTTGAAACACCGGACTATGTTTTCAAAGACGGTCGCCTGGTTGTGAAAGACGGCGAGATTGTCGATATTTGCTGGGGCACTACACACGTGGTCAGACCGAGTTATGATGCGTCTGTTGAAACCGAATTAACACAGTATTTCGAACGTTTTATGACCATGAAGCTTGGTAATTTCAAAATCAGCGATGATGAACTGACAGACGATGGAAGAGGCAGTCTGACTGTTCATCCAACGACAGGAGCTGCATCATGATCATTAACGGTGTCACGATTGATGAAACCTTCGCGGAAGCCTTTCCCATGAAGGCTACGCGAGTGATTATTACCGCCCATACTGACCAATGGGCGTGGAACTCGGCACGTTCGATGACCGGGTTCGCAACATCTGTGATTGGTTGTGGTTGTGAGGCTGATATTGAACGCAAACTCGACCCTTCCGAAACTCCGGATGGTCGCCCTGGCTATTCTGCCATGTTGTTTGCCATGAACAAAAAGACCTTGATGAAACAACTGGAAACCAGAGCCGGACAAACTGTCCTGACATCGCCCGGGTCAGCCTTGTTTTCCGGCATTGATGGTGGCGAACGAATTCCATTAGGTAAAAATTTACGTTATTTTGGCGATGGTTTTCAAACCTCGAAACTGATCAATAAAAACCGTTATTGGCGAATTCCGGTGATGGATGGCGAATTTATCGCCGAAGAGACAACCGGTCGTGTTAATGCCATTGGTGGCGGTAACCTGTTGGTGATGGCGGAAACCCTGGAAGCAGCACTGACGGCAAGCGAAAAAGCCGTTGATGCCATGCGCACGGTTCCGAATATTATCCTGCCATTTCCAGGGGGTGTAGTTCGCTCCGGCTCTAAAGTCGGTTCCAAATATGCCGCGCTGCACGCATCAACCAACGATGCGTTCTGTCCGACCCTGAAAGGTGTCACTAATTCACAACTGTCACCAGATATTGAGTCTGTACTGGAAATTGTCATCGATGGTTTGACCGAGCAGGATATCAACAATGCCATGCGAATCGGTATCGAAACATTCTGCTCGATTGGCGCCTACAATGGTATCAAACGCATCAGCGCCGGTAATTACGGCGGTAAACTCGGACCTTACCATTTTCATTTGCGGGAGATCATGCAATGAAACCATTAACGCTGAGTGTCAAACAGATCCCTGACCAACGTGTGGATATGTCACCTCTGGTTGCTCAGCAACTTAGCGGAAAAAAAACTGTAGACATCGGCAAAATCACCTTACAGTGCGGTAAGAATCTGGTGCGCGTCGATGCCTTGTTCAACTTGAGTGGTGATGATACATCCAACATCGTCATCAAGAACAGTCACAATAAACTGGATTTTATCGGCAAGGATATGGATGCAGGAAAGATTAGTGTCGAAGGCGATACCGGCGCTTATCTGGCCTTAGGCATGAAATCCGGTGAAATCCACGTATCCGGCAACTGTGGAATTTTCGCAGCATGTGAAATGCGAGGCGGATTGCTGGCAATTACCGGTAATGCCGGAGATTTTGTCGGCAGCGCTTTACCCGGCAATAAAAAAGGCATGAATGGTGGTACAGTTGTCATCAAAGGTAATGCTGGAGATCGCGCCGGTGATCGTATGCGACGTGGTTACCTGTTAATTGAAGGCAATGCAGGTGATTATTGCGGGTCAAGAATGATTGCCGGAACAATCGCAGTCATGGGGAAAACCGGACAACATATTGGTTACAACATGCGCCGTGGCACGTTACTGCTCTGGGAGCAACCGAAATTGCCACCCACATTCAATGATTGCGGAACACACAGTCTGGCAATATTACCGATTCTGTTCGCCTCATTTCGGCAGCTGGATTCAAAATTTGCCCGCCCCGATACTGCATTTAACCGGGTACATCGCTATGGTGGCGATATCGCCGAACTGGCCAGGGGAGAGATTCTGGTTAAAAACCCGGATTAAACGGCGGCAATCAAATTTGGTAATCAATAACTGTCTTGTTAGAAGCTGTCTGGTAAAAAAAGTCCAAGCGAAAAGTTCTTGAATCGAGGGGATTTTTTTGATGATTCGAGGCGAATCGTTGTGCTGTTTAACGAGAAGCAGCGAAACAATACACCGATTTCAAGGGCTTTGCAGCGGATATCTTTTTAACCAGACAGCTTCTTAGTCAAGGTCAGGATTTACCGATCGCGTCCTGAGCTTTCATTCTTGACAACACGTAAGCTTTAAATCCATTCAACCAGTTCTTTGAGCCTGAACTGTTACACTGCTCCTGCCCAATAACAGTCTGTTTGCAATGGATATCAAGAAAAATTGTCGATTGCCCCGAGCCTTTGCGGATCATAACAGCGCTTGCGCCAATGTCTTCCTGATTCTGGGGCGCTGAAGTACTAACTACCAGATCGGAATCAGTAATCAGTTTTTTACCGCCCGGGTTACTGAGTATGTATTCTTTGGTCAACTGCCAGACCAGTCCACATTCCTTTTTATCTGAGCAGCTTACAATACTCAATTCATCCTGGCTTTGCGATGCACTGATTGATTTTTCGGCATTGATTTTGTCATATTGGTGACTCACCAGTTGTTTATAGCGCTGGGTATCTTCGGCATACTTGACTTGAAGCTGCTCTCGTTTTTTTGTCAACTCCTTGACTGTCGACTCATAGCCCTGAATCTGGCTCTTGAATTCATCAATTTTAAAAAGTACTGTTCTGGGCACTGCACGACCGCTTTTTTCCCAGTTAGCTGCTGATTTTCGTTGTTCTGTAAGTTTTCCCTGTAAATCTTGAATACTGGCAGTCAAGATTTTAAGCTTAACGTCGATAGTTTCCAGTTTGTCTCCTAATGAGTTGGTAACATCTTCAAACGTGAATAACAACAGTCTGTCCCGAGCTGCCTGCTGGGCAATCAGCTTCTGTTGTTGCTTGCGCAACCTTGCCAGCTCACGTTCCTTAGCCAGCTCTTCTTTGGTTTTTGGCCGATCAATGGTCCTGACGGTTACGCCTTGATCATTTAACTGCTCGCGACGATATCCTGCATGATCCGGATTCACCTTGTCTGAATAATGGATTTTTCCATTGCTGTCGATCCAGCGATAAAACAAATCGCTTTGATTCGCAGCTGCCTGCCCGATATACAGCAAAATGCTCAGGAATAGAGCAATATTCTTTGTCAAAGTGCTCGTAATCACGAATAGTTGAAATGAAAAATTAGACTGTTTACCTGAAAAAAGACGAGAGAGTCGCTTAGGATCACTTTCTCACAGTAATAAGGGTAGTTCAGGTCCGGTTAACGTCAAGTATAGTCAGTGATGAAATGAAGATTAACCCGTGGCAATTGTACGACATGCTATTGAATCCTGCCTGGCATCTTCACTGAGTAATTAATTACTTGAAAAACATAATCTTAGTTTTCTGTCTGTCGCTAACCAGGTATACCAAATTCACGTCGATAATCAACTATTGTGGACTGATATGATGCGTATTCCGGCATCTGACTGACAAACTCATAAATATGGTTAAAATTGATAATTGAAATCACCGGAATCGCATGTGTTTTTTCGACAACATGAATAGCAGACTGGCCATCCGCCAAACGCTCCTGACGATCCAGCGCAATCAAAACGCCAGCTGGAGTTGCATTTTCTCTTTGAATGACTTGAACAGACTCGTTAACCGAGGTTCCAGCTGTAATCACATCATCGACAATCAATATTTTTCCAAGTAGAGGCGCACCAACAAGCACGCCACCTTCACCATGATCCTTGGCTTCTTTGCGATTAAAGGTATATGGAAAACTCCTGTCATGTCGGTTAAATAACGCGATTGCCAGCGCACAAACCAGTGGAATACCTTTATATGCCGGACCATATAACACATCGACTGGCAACCCATGATCAATCAGCGCGTGAGCGTAAAATTCACCCAATCGGCTTAATGTTTCCCCATTGTTAAACTGCCCGCCATTGAAAAAATACGGACTGATACGGCCTGATTTCAGTTTGAATTCACCAAATTGCAGTGCTTTACAGTCAAGCGCAAAGCGAATAAATTCCTGTTGATACGGTTTCATACTCTATCCACTTCAAGTTCAGGTAAAAATTGTTCGAGAATTGCATCCAGGTGACGCCAGCCGAATGCTGTGCAAGCTATGCCTTGATTTGACCGGAACAGCAGATTTTGCTGTATACAACCGGATAGCTCCGGTTCCAGGCAATCAATTGCCATTCCGGTGCGTTGTTTAAATATTTCAATTTCAAATCCGCTGGTCAGTCGCAAATGATTCATCAGAAATTCAAACGGCAGTTCTCTGTGGTCAACAACATGCTGACCTTCAATACTCTGCTCTGGATGCGACGCGTTGATGTGTTCAATGTAACGCTGCGGGCTTTTGTGTTTCCAACGCCTGGTCACTGATTGAGTTTGCTCACAGGTTAATTTGCCATGAGCACCGGCGCCAATTCCGATATAGTCTCCAAATTGCCAGTAATTGTAATTATGTCGGCATTCATGACCTGGTTTTGACCATGCTGAAATTTCATATTGATGATACCCGTTATCAGATAACAGGTTGTGGCAGGCAAGCTGGATCTCCCATAGATCATCCATTTCCGGTAACACTGGCTTCTTGTAATAAAACGGTGTATCGGGTTCCAGAGTGAGTTGATAATGTGAGATATGTGGAACATCCAGATCAATCGCATGTTGAACATCGCTCATAGCGGATTCAATTGTCTGCTCTGGCAGTCCATGCATTAAATCAGTATTGAGATTGGCAAACCCGCATTGTCTGGCCATCGTTACCGCTTGCCTGGCAGCTTGTCCGTCATGAATTCGCCCAAGCTTTTGCAAATGCTGATCAGCAAAGCTTTGAACACCGACTGACAAACGGTTTACTCCAGCATCCGGATAACCGTTAAAACGGGATATATCCAGAGTGCCCGGGTTTGCCTCCAGCGTCACTTCCATCGCCTCTGAATACTGCACTGTCTGTTTGATCCCACTGAGCAAACCAGAAATTGATTCAGCTGAAAACAGACTTGGTGTGCCTCCACCAATGAATACTGTGGAAATCTGGCGTGACCCCAGTCGCTTGGCTTCCTGTTGCAAATCGATCAATAACGCTTCGATATACACTGATTCAGGTAATTCCTGGCGTAATTGATGTGAATTGAAATCACAATAAGGACATTTCTGAACACACCAGGGCATGTGTACATACAGAGACACAGGGGGTTCACGGAGTTCGCCAGGTTTTAAACTCATATAGACAATCCGAAGTCAGCAATCGTCAACATCAGTTGTCCAGTTTCTTCAATGCTCGACTAACATCCAGCATGCGCCCTTGAAAGGCGATTTCAGATTGATGGCCCTGCTTACCACGACTGGCTTTCAACAAATACTGCCGGGCTGGTTCAGACTGTTTTTTGCGCCTGAGAAAATCTCCGTAGTAATAATTTGCATCAACACCGTCCGGGTTTAGTTCAAGTCCTTTTTGATACGCCTGCTCAGCGGCTTTGTCATCCCCAATCGAGAATGGCCAACCAGGGGATTTGTCATATAACAGTCCCAGCAATGTCCAGCTCATACCCTGCATAACAGCCGGGTTGGTTTTAATTGCCGTTTGCAGATGATGTTCGATCTGGCGAATCATGTTCAATCCATCCAGACGACTTTGCAGCTTTGCCATTGATCCTTTAATCATCGCCTGGATGAGTTGATACTCAGCGGATTGCTGACATCCCGATGGGTGTCTGCTGAGTTCATTCAACTCATTGTCAAATGCTTGCAGACGCTGTTTTTCAGGTGTTTGATAACGTATTTCGGCCCAGCGATGCTCCAGCTGCAACAGGGTTTGGCATTTAGGTTGATTGACCTGGGC
This sequence comes from Gammaproteobacteria bacterium, assembly GCA_022600935.1. Lineage (GTDB taxonomy): Bacteria > Pseudomonadota > Gammaproteobacteria > Methylococcales > DRLZ01 > DRLZ01. The sequence continues at coordinate 36 of JAHZJL010000236.1, read as the reverse complement.
TGATTCACCCATGCTGTCCAGTGAAATGACTGAAAG
>JAHZJL010000235.1 GCA_022600935.1 Gammaproteobacteria bacterium | reverse complement strand
TCACTACATCGAAACCAGCTTGCAAAACCAAGGACGTCGCAGTACCCGCTGGGCCATCCGGCGCACTATTGCTGAGCGTTTGGAGAACAGTGATGCCCAGATTGTTTCGATGTTGGAACCGCCTCCGACTGGTGACGGAGCCTTTTTGGAATCAGGTGATGTCTTCTTGATGGGACGGGACATCCTCGTTGGCCACTCAGGGAATGGCAGCAACACTGCTGGCGTCGAATGGCTGCGACGCTATCTTGGAGACGAATATCGAATACAACAAGTACCGCTCTCCAGTAAATTCCTACACCTGGATTGCGTGCTATGCACCCCCAGGCCTGGTCTCGCGATGGTTTGCCGAGAAGGAATTGAGGGAGAACTACCATCTATCTTCAAAGATTGGGACATTATTGATGTGTCTCCGGAAGATGCGGAACAAAGACAGGCATGCAATAATCTTGTTATTGACGAGAATACAATCATGGTTCCTGCCGAACTTCCACATCTATGCGAAGAACTGACCAAAGCAGGTCAAGAGGTCATTGATATTCCATTTAGTTCTATGATTTGGCAAGGCGGATCATTTCGATGTTGGCATCACCCTCTCGTAAGGGAAAGCTCTTTGTAGGATAGTGCTTCATTTTTTTGTTTTTTTGTATGGAAATCGACGAGCGCAACCTGTCGTTTTTAACGCTTGCCTTTACGCACATTCAAGAATCGTCTTAAACATAAGTTCAACTAAAGATTAACTGTCGATTATGATGTTTTCTCAATCAATGGAATTCATAGAGCTAGCTTGATAATTCCTAACTACTAGGAGTTATCAAGGTCACAGTAAAGTTAAATCATAGGTCTTGCATTTTGCATTAAATTTATCTGAATGACTGAATTAGGCACAACAGAACAATCCCCGTCCTTTCTGAAAAATAATTTTGATCATTTCAACCAAAATATCATTTTCTTTTTCTCGTATTGTTTTAGGCGAATTTAACCATCCATAATAGCTACTTGGAAAAACTATCATAAAATTACACAGAGCATGAATGGAAAAATCTTCTGAATGCGTCTATATCCAAGCGTACTTCACTTTATTTCTCTCGTAAAGGACGCTGTGGCCTTTTTTAATAAATCACGCTCCTGTTTTACTTGAGCCGAGTCTTTTTTGAGACTTTTTAATTCATCATACAATTGTTCATCGGTATGCTGTTTTTTATTGTTTCCCTCTACAGGCCTAGTATATTTACCTATCCATTTGTGTAACGTTCTGAGTTTAACACCTAAATCTTATGCTGTTTGTTTAATGGACTGATCTGAGTCTTAGGGCTAATTTGACTGATGATTCTCTGAATTCAGGCGTATAAGTTAGTGACTTTTCCATTTTCATTTTTAGATACTTAATTTGGTTTTAAGTTATCTTAAATTTTGTGTCCGGCTTAGTGTAGCCACTTCAAACCTTTGCCACCTTGTTAACGTTGCTGATCGTTCCCGTATTATACTCCACATTCACCAACGTAAAAATCGAGGAGAGCCAGTATGAAGCTTAGTCAACCCACACCGCTGCTGATTGCTTTGTTGACGGCATCCTGTACGCTTTTCACCCCCAATGAAGACAGCCAACAAGCTGTCAAACAGGCGATTGAAACGCCTGAATCCTGGGCGATAAAAGCTGAGCAATACGGTGATGATTCAACACAATGGCTGGAAACCTTTAATGATCCGATGATGCTTAAACTCATTGCAGAAGGCAAAGCCAAAAACTTCGATTTACAGGTGGCTGCAGGTAATATGGATAAAGCCTGGCTATTGGCGAAACAGTCTGGTGCGGCGCTTATACCGAATGCAGATTTGTCAATGGGCAGAGCCGATTCAGGTTCAGCTAACGGTGGCTCTTCCAGTGGTAATTTTAATGTTGCGTTGCAAGTCAGCTGGGAATTAGATGTCTGGGGGCGCATCCGTGCGGGCATTGATGCCACGACAGCCAGTGCTCAAGCGGCTGAGGCAGACTACCGTTTCGCGCTATATTCACTCAGCGCTAATATTGCAAAAACCTATTTAAAAGTCATTGAAGCTAAACTGCAAGCAGACATTACGCGTAAGAATTTGTCGATTCTGAACGAAACCATGCGTATTAGCCAGGCAAAATATGACAATGGTCTTTCTTCCGGTCAGGATATTGCGCTGAATCGTGCCAATCTGGCTTCTGCACAGGAACAATTACTTACAATTGAAGGTTCTCAGCGCGATGCGATGAGGGCTTTGGAGGTGCTATTAGGGCGTTACCCGAATGCAAGCATGGACATGCCAGCTGCTTTACCAGATTTACCGCGACAACCCCCGGCAGGTATCCCTTCCGAAATGTTGGAACGCCGACCCGATATAGTATCCGCTGAAAGACAAATAGCATCGGCATTTAATGCCACAGCCCAAGCGAAAGCGGCACGGTTACCTAAAATTTCGCTGACCAGCAAAATAGGAGGCACTTCTGATTCTCTTGCTGACATCATTAGCTCACCCAATGTCACATGGCAACTTGCATCTAATTTAGTCGTTCCCTTATTTGATGGTGGTAAACGTAAAATAGACGTTGAAATTGCCACAGTTGAGCAGAAACAAGCCATAGCAAATTATGCACAAGCCGCATTAACTGCTTTTTCAGAAGTAGAAAACAACCTGGATCAAGGCACTGTATTAGCTAATCGAGAAAACGCTTTAAATGACGCACTGAAACAGAGCAATAAAGCCTATTCAATCGCAAAATTAAGATATAAAGAAGGAGAAACCGAGTTACTGGATACACTTCAAATCCAGCAACAAGCCATTACAGCTGAAAGTAACTTACTATCAATTAAGCGGACTCAACTTGAGCAGCGCATTAATTTATATTTAGCCCTGGGGGGCAGTTGGTAACACAATGGAATTGACGCTGACCTTTATCCGACTGTTTTTCTGGTCCATTTATCTGATTGCACCACTACTGGTATTTTTAAGTATTGTGATCATTGTGCTAGGGCAAATCGTTTGCCACATCGAAAAGTGGAATAAATTTGATGGCTTATATTGGTCATTCATCACCGCAACGACTGTCGGATATGGTGATATTCGTCCTTTAAAGAAAGTATCCAAAGCACTATCTGTCCTTATTGCCCTCGTGGGCCTAATGTTGACCGGGATAATGATAGCGGTGACACTGAATACAACAACTATCGCATTTGAAAAGCATGTAGATAAAAGTGCTATTGAAGAAGTTAAAGGGCGATTTAAGTAAAATCAGAGGTCATTAGAATTGAATGAAATTTAAAGTATAAATATTTAATTGCACCGAGCTGACTGTAAAACGGGATGTCGGATATGTTAGGAGCAATGCAAATGTTATTAGTCTCTTGGCTGTATCTAAATTATCTACATGTTCTGTTTAGGAGGTTAGAAAATGAAGATCTACCTTTCCACATTTATTCTGGTCATCCTCTGTGCTCTGTCCACTGGATGTGGTTTTTTCGCTCTTAGTAAAGACCTAGATAAACTTGATGTGGCTGTCAGCATCAGCGGTACCGTTGATGCCTCACCAACTTCTGGCAAACCCATTTTGGTGGCGCTGTATGCGCCCGAGGAAAACAATAAAAACCGCCTGAAAGCATCTGCTGTCAGATATGGGTCAGGAGAATTCGAGTTTTTGGTGGCCAAAGGCCGTTACTATCTCATTGCATTCGAGGATAAAAACGAAGACTTAACTGTTCAAGACGACGAACGGATTGGATGGTATGGAAATCCAACGCTTATCGAGACGGGTTCCGGTGAAAGAATCGGAAAATTGAAAGTAGTACTTCGGTTTCCAGACCAGGCAAAACAGGAGTTGCCCACCCTTTATTCGAATCAAGAGCCGAAAGAACCGCTCAAATTGGAAAACGAGCGAATTGGCGAAATCGTAGATCAAAATGATCCTCGTTTCTCTCAAGAGATTGGAAATATGGGAGTGTGGGAGCCTATAAAATTTGTGGAACTCGGATACAACGGGATATTCTTTTTTGAGCCTTACGATGCACAAAAAGTACCCGTACTGTTTGTGCATGGTTTCTCAGGTTCTGGCCATAATTGGCTGACCATAATCAATGGGCTCGATAGAGATAGATTCCAGCCGTGGATAGTTCAGTACCCATCTGGTCTACGCCTGAATCTCATCAGCCGCGTCTTAAACGAGAAAATTACCGAACTTCAATTGCGGCACAGCTTTGAGAAACTGATTGTTGTCGCACATAGCATGGGTGGATTGGTTTCACGAGGTTTCATCAATCGCAATGTCGTTCAAGAAGGAGGAGGCGTGGTTGACTTGTTCGTAACGATTTCCACGCCCTGGGGAGGGATTGAAACAGCGCAAACGGGCGTCGATCACACTCCTGTTGTGGTTCCATCCTGGTACGACCTGGTACCAGGTAATCCTTATGCAAGTTCTTTATTCGAACAACCACTTCCAGATAACGTGCCGTATTTTCTGCTATTTAGTTATCGAGGCAAAGGAGAATTGATAAGCAGCAGTACCAACAACAGCGATGGTACCGTATCAATACAAAGTCAATTGTTACCCAAAGCACAAGATGCTGCAACCAGCGTTATTGGCTATGATGAGGGTCATGTCAGCATATTGCAGAACAAACGCGTTGTTAATAAGTTGAATCGGATAATGGCGGATACATTATATAAATAAATTTGAGGTTTATTGAGGTCGTATGAATTTTTTGAAAAACATAGTAAACCGAGATGGTCGATTTTAGTGTTGTTTCGGGTAATTGCGAGTTCCTTATCGGATTATCAAACTCAATCATAATGATCGGCCAGCCAGAATGAACCTAAGAGTAGACAACATGCATTTTTGGGGGCATATCAATCTGATATGGAAGCAATCTCAGCAAAACAGCTAAACGTCTAGAACATGAATATAAAACAGCTCATTTATCATCCGAACATAATCAGCAAAACCATGATGCGCTGGTTCTTGCTGAAGGCGGTGCATCTGGTGCAGGTTTTTTAAACGGTGGGGAAATGTGTCCAAATTGGGATATACACGCCTGATTAAGTTTGTTAAAGGTCGCTTGAACCCACGGCCCGATCGGCACAAGACTCACTTGTAACCAGGTTTTTTTTATGCCTGGCTAACAAAGTTTGGTTAATTGATAGCTTGTGGGTGACTGTCAGGCACTGATGATATTTGTATTGAGATAAACTGGCTGGATATTCAATCAGCAGTCTATTGAGTTGATTATTCAGGATATGCTCTGAATTCTGAATGAATTGGATGGCAAACATCGACATGCACGCATCACTATGAAAAAACAAGCGACTCATGTAGCATTGAGTATTCCTTAGGGCTTTTATTGTCTTCAAGGTTATTTGTAACAATAATTTACAACTTATTTCAATTCAATCTTACTCTACGCGGAAACACGAATGACCGAACAAACAGTCTACGAGGGACGTTTTCTTATCGAATCATCACGCTTTTGCCTGGTGGCTTCCAGGTTTAACAGTTTTATTGTCGATCAATTGGTATCAGGCGCAACAGATACACTGGTTCGACATGGTGCATCGATGACTGATATCGATATTGTCAAAGTCCCCGGCGCTTACGAAATTCCATTGGTGTTAAAACGGATTGCGGAACAAAATAAATATGACGCATTGATTGCACTCGGCGCTGTGATACGCGGTGGAACACCTCATTTTGATTATGTCGCTGGAGAGTGTGCCAAAGGGGTATCCAGTGTTTCCATGCAATATGGGATTCCCATAGGATTCGGAATTTTGACAGTTGACAGTATTGAGCAGGCTATCGAGCGCGCCGGGACAAAAGCCGGTAACAAGGGCGCTGAAGCAGCTGTCAGTGTCATAGAAATGGTTTCCCTGCTCAGGCAGCTGGATTAAACTGTGAAAAAATCACGCAATCTGGCTCGGCGTCTGGCCTTGCAAGCAGTCTATCAATGGCAGTTAAGCGCAAATACAGAAGATCAGATTAACAGATACTTTCTTGAAGACAATACACTCAATGAGGAAAGCTCAAGTTATTTCAGTGACTTGCTATTCGGTGTCGCGAGTCACCAGCCTGAAATCGACAGCTTGATGAGTGAATTCGTTGACCGGGCAATTGACCAGATTGATCCAGTCGAACTGGCTGTATTGCGTCTGGGATTTTATGAATTAAGCAAACGACCGGATATTCCATACCGTGTGTCATTGAATGAATGGATCAATCTCACCAAAGAATTCGGCGCTCCCAAAAGTCATGCCTATATCAATGGTGTGCTTGACAAGGCATCAATGAAATTACGCAGTACTGAAGTGAATGCCCACCGACACCCAGCCAAATAACGACAAAACTGGTGTAACGACAAACACTGAATCATGCGGCTCAGGATTGCAGTTATCCGAGTTTGGTTTGATTGGCCGGTATTTCAACAGGGCATCACAGCACAAAGGTTTGATCAAAGGGGTCGGTGATGATTGTGCGGTAATCAATATCGAGCCGCACATGCAGTTACTGATGACAGTCGATACCTTAGTCGAAGGGGTTCATTTCAGCCCCGATGTGCAACCGGATGATCTGGGATACAAAGCACTTGCCGTGAGTTTGAGTGACCTGGCGGCCTGCGGTGCAGAACCACGATATGCGACCCTGGCGATCACCTTGCCACAGGTTGATCATGACTGGTTGCAAATGTTCAGTTCCGGTTTGTTTGAGTTGGCTGGTCAATACAATGTTGATCTGATCGGTGGAGATACGACAAGAGGGCCGTTAACAGTGACAATCCAGGCCAGTGGAGTTGCGCCTCACGGTCAAGCCTTGCTGCGAAATGGTGCCCGCGAAGGTGATCTGATTTATGTGACCGGACAGATCGGCGATGCAGGACTGGCATTACAATCAAATCTAAACCAGCTGAATTACAATGATGTCACCATTCACAAGCGCTTGAATCGCCCTGAACCCAGAGTTCAGGCGGGACTCGAATTGCGCCAATTGGCAAGCGCGTGTATCGATGTCTCAGATGGCTTGCTGGCTGATTTGGCCCATATTCTCAAATCCAGTCAGGTTGGCGCTGGTATTGAATTATCCAGGCTTGATTTATCAGAGTCTGTTCGGCGCTATCAGGAACATACAGGTCGGCTTGATTTTGCTGTGACAGCAGGCGATGATTATGAATTATGCTTTACTGTACCGCCTGAACATCAGAACGAGATCGATAAATTGAGCCGACAATGGCCATTTCATTGCTCGTTGATTGGTGCGATCGATCATTCCGATACACTCACTGTTTTGAATAACGGAGACCCGCTTGAAATCAGACATCAAGGCTTCCAGCATTTTTCGTGATCCCTATTTGTTTTGTGCGTTTGGCTTCGGCTCCGGGTTGTCACCAAAAGCGCCCGGTACCGCAGGAACGTTGATGGCAATTCCTCTGTATCTATTGTTGATACAGGCAAACACTGTGGTCTATGCGTTACTTGTGGTCTTCGCGACTTGTCTGGGTGTATGGATTTGCCAAAAAGCTTCGGATCGTCTTGGAGTCCATGATCATGGCGGAATCGTCTGGGATGAAATGGCTGGCTTCTGGATCACCATGTTTGCGGTTCCTCCAGGTCTGTTGACAATCAGTCTGGGGTTTGTCCTGTTTCGTGTATTTGATATTGCCAAACCCTGGCCGATTGGTCTTGTTGATCGTAAAGTCGGAGGAGGAATCGGGATTATGCTGGATGATGTTCTGGCCGCTGTTTATGCAAATCTATGCTTACAGGGGTTGTTGCTGATTACTTTGGATTAATCAAGCTGTTATTGGTATGAGATTTTCATCGAAAGTGTATGATTAGGCTTGTGGGGATCTGCAACATGCCGTATACTTGTCTGTCTAGGTGACGCGGGGTGGAGCAGTCTGGTAGCTCGTCGGGCTCATAACCCGAAGGTCGTAGGTTCGAATCCTGCCCCCGCTACCAATTCGAAAGGCCCCTTCAAGGGGTTTTTTGCTTTGTGGAGTTCATGGTAGGACGGGCCTGGAGCCCGTTTTTTTTATCTGTCACATTTTATATGTATCATGATCGCGAATTCAGTTAATTCGATTATCGAGCGTACAATCAATGGCTTGGGTTACGAGTTTGTTGGTGCCGAGATGGTTTCCCAGCGTCATAGTAAACTATTGAGAGTTTATATCGATAGCGCTGATGGAGTGCAGATTGATGATTGTGTCATCGTGAGCAACCAATTAAGCGGCGTTCTGGATGTGGAAGACCCGATACAGGGCAAGTATCAACTCGAGGTGTCATCACCCGGAGTTGAGCGCCCGTTGTTCAAGCTGGAGGATTATCAGCGATTCAAAGGGCATCAGGCCTTTGTTGAATTGTATGAAGCGAACTCCGGAAAGCGTAAAATAAAAGGTGACATTGAAGGTGTCAAAGATAATACGGTTCTGATTCTAGAACCGGGAAGTGATGAGCCAATGCAAATGAAACTGTCTGAAATACGCAAGGCCCATCTGCTTGCAGATTTAAAAATTGGACGAAACTGAGAGACATAAAATGGCAAACAAAGAAATTTTATTGGTCGCTGACGTTGTATCCAATGAAAAAGGGATTGCTAAAGAGGAATTATTCGAGGCCATTGAGCAAGCCCTTGAATCAGCCACGGCTAAACGCTACCAACATCCTGTCGAAGTCAAAGTGCGTATTGATCAGACCACAGGCGATTATGAAACATTTCGCCGCTGGTTAATCATCGACCCCGATGTCAACCCTGAACATATTGGCGATGAAGCTGTACACGCTGATCCAGATTCTGAATCAACAGCTGTGTATTGTCCGCATACCACAATGACACTGGATGCTGCTCTGGAACATGATCCGGAGGCCAAACTGGGTGAATATGTAGAAGAACAGATCGAGTCAGTCGAATTTGGACGGATAGCGGCCCAGACCGCCAAACAGGTCATTATCCAGAAGGTCAGGGAAGCTGAACGCCAAAAGATTTTTGAGCAATACAAGGAACGCGTTGGTGAATTGATCACTGGCGTTGTCAAACGCACTGACCGCAAAGGTGTGTATCTGGATCTGGGTGGTAATGCAGAAGCATTCCTGCCACGATACGACATGATTCCCAGAGAAGCTGTACGCATGGGTGATCGACTCAGAGGATTGTTGAAAACTGTAAAACCTGAGTCCAGAGGCCCGCAGATTTTTCTTAGCCGCACCGCGCCGGAGTTGCTGGTTGAATTATTCAAGCTGGAAGTGCCGGAAGCCAGCGAAGGTGTCATTGAAATTCTCGGTGCGGCACGTGATCCTGGAATCAGAGCCAAACTGGCAGTGAAAAGCAATGACCCCAGGCTTGATGCAGTGGGCGCCTGTGTCGGTATGCGTGGATCGCGGGTGCAAGCAGTTTCAGGTGAGCTGGGAGGCGAACGGGTTGATATTATCCTGTGGGATGATAATCCTGCGCAATTTGTCATCAATTCCTTGTCTCCAGCAGAAATTGAATCGATTGTTGTCGATGAGGATGCGCATTCCATGGATGTTGCAGTCAGCGATGAATCATTGTCAATTGCCATTGGCCGGGGTGGTCAGAATGTGCGGCTGGCATCTCATTTGACTGGTTGGGAATTAAATGTCATGGATCAGATACAGGCCAGTGATAAACAGCAGGCCGAAGCCAATGAATTGATGACAGTGTTTATGGACAAGCTTGATGTTGACGAGGATATTGCCTCAATACTGGTCAGTGAAGGGTTCACAACGATTGATGAGATTGCCTATGTGCCCGTCAATGAACTGTTGCAGATTGAGGAATTTGATCAGGAAACAGTGGATGAGCTGCGTAACCGGGCACGCGATGCATTGTTAATCGATGCAATTACCTCCGAGGAAAAACTCGAAGACGCACAACCGGCTCAGGATTTGCTGGATCTTGAAGGGATGCAGGATGATCTGGCACTAAGACTGGCCGCAGCTGGCATTAAAACAGCAGAAGATTTGGCTGAGTGCGGTATCGATGAATTACAGGATATTGAAGGCCTGGATCAGGAACTGGCCGGTAAACTGATCATGAAAGCGCGTGAACCCTGGTTTGCGGAACAGAATGACTAACGGGAGTCTGAACTAATGAGTGAAGTAACAGTACGCCAGCTCGCGGATACCGTTGGAGTACCGCTGGAACGTTTGATTACCCAGCTCGGTGAAGCAGGGTTGAATGCAAATAGTGCGGACGATGTGTTGTCTGACGACGAAAAAGTCAAACTGCTCTCCTATCTGCGCGGGTCTCACGGTAAACAAGGTGATTCAACAGAATCACCAAAAAAAGTCACGCTGAAGCGCCGTTCTCTTGGGGAATTACGCCAATCGCGCTCAACGGGGGCTGGCAGAACCACCAAAGCTGTCAGTGTCGAAGTCAGAAAACGCCATACTTACATCAAGAAAAGCGAATTGACTGATTCCGATACACAATTGAAGGAAATCGAAAAAGCCCGTCAGGAGCTCGACGAACAACGCTTGAAAACTGAAGCTGAAGAAGCAGCACGAGCAGAACGCGAAGCACAACTGACCAAACAAAAAGAAGCTGAAGAGCAGGAAAAACAAAAACAAATTGAGCAGCAGCGTCTTGCTGAGCAACGCGAACAGGAAAAGCTCAAACAAGAAGAAACTCACAAGCAGCAACCAACACAAGAGCAGCAAACGCAATCTGCTGATCAGCTTGCAACTCAACCGCACCAGGCAGTTTCTCAACAACAACCTCCAGGCAAGACCGAAACCCCTCAGAAAAAAGAAGACAAGCCTGCCCGTAAAACCAAACAAAAAGGCAAACCAGCAGATAGTCGAAAACAGCTTCATGTCCGTGAAGATGGCAGACGCAAGAAGAAAGGTGCACGAGCTGTTAAACCACAAAACATTGTACGCGACAGAGAGCATGGATTTGAAAAACCCAGTCAACCCATTGTGTACGATGTTGAAATACCCGAAAGCATCACAGTCCAGGAACTTGCCAAACGTATGTCGGTTAAAGCCACTGAAGTCATTAAGACTTTGATGGGTATGGGAGTGATGACCACAATCAATCAATCTCTCGACCAGGAAACTGCAGTGCTGATTGTTGAAGAGCTGGGACATACAGCGGTTATGCAAACCAGTGATGGTCTTGAACAGGAAATGTTGTCGACACTGGTGATTGACGACGACTCAGCTGAACCACGAGCACCCGTTGTCACGATCATGGGACATGTCGATCACGGTAAAACATCGTTGCTGGATTACATTCGCAGCAGCCGGGTTGCTGCTGGTGAAGCAGGTGGAATCACCCAGCATATTGGCGCTTATAAAGTTAAAACCGATCATGGTTCAGTGACGTTTCTCGATACCCCTGGCCATGCCGCATTTACCGCTATGCGTGCACGTGGTGCCCAGGTTACAGATGTCGTTGTGATTGTTGTGGCTGCTGATGATGGTGTTATGCCACAAACCAAGGAAGCCATAGAACATGCCAAAGCCGCCAATGTTCCGATAGTGATCGCTGTCAATAAGATGGATAAGGAAAATGCCGACCCGGATCGTGTTAAGAACGAGCTGGCTGCTATACAGGTAATTCCAGAGGATTGGGGTGGGGATACCCAGTTTGTGCCTGTCTCAGCGATGACCGGACAAGGTGTTGATGAATTGCTGGAAGCGCTGATACTGCAAACTGAACTACTGGAGTTGACATCTCCGACCAAAGGACTGGCTTCAGGCGTGGTGATTGAATCGAGACTTGACAAAGGCCGTGGTCCGGTAGCGACAGTTCTGGTCCAGAAAGGCCAGCTTAATCAAAGCGATATTGTTCTTGCCGGAACCGAGTTTGGCAGAGTCAGGGCTATGGTTGATGAGTATGCCAAGCCTCAGAAAACTGCTGGACCATCGACACCTGTCGAGATTCTTGGATTGTCCGGGGCTCCGGATACCGGAGTCGATTTTCAGGTTGTTACCAATGAGCGCCAGGCCCGTGAACTGGCCGAGCATCGTGCCGAAAATCTGCGCTCCAGCAAAATTGCGGAACAGCAGAAAGCCAAACTCGATAACATGTTTTCACAAATGGCGTCTGGTGATGTTCTGGAACTCAATTTGTTAATGAAAACCGATGTCAGAGGCAGTCTTGAAGCATTGCGTGAATCTCTGGTTAAATTGTCAACTGAGCAGGTCAAGGTAAATGTAGTCTATGCCGGTATTGGCGGTATTAACGAATCCGATGCAAACCTGGCACTGGCTTCAAATGCCGTGATGATCGGTTTTAACGTGCGTGCAGATGCGACCGCGCGTCGTATTATTGAGTCACAACAAATTGACTTGCATTATTACAGTGTGATTTACGATGCTATTGATCAGGTCAAGCAAAGTATCAGCGGTTTGCTGGGTCCGGTATTTGAAGAACAGATTGTGGGAATCGCTGAAGTCCGCGATGTGTTTCGTTCACCCAAGCTGGGAGCAATTGCCGGCTGCATGGTGACGGAAGGACGGGTCAGCAGAAATCTGCCGATACGTGTATTACGTGACAATGTTGTCATTTATGAAGGTACTTTGGAATCACTCCGACGTTTCAAAGATGACGTCAGTGAGGTTAAAGCCGGGATGGAATGTGGCATTGGTGTGAAAAATTACAACGATGTTAAAGTCGGTGACCAGATCGAAGTTTACGAACGTGTCGAAGTCGACAGATCAGTCTGATTTTGTCTGATGATCAACGGTTTCCTCTCAAGCATGCAGACCTGCAGAGCATAGATGCCTAAAGAATTTTCCCGCCACGAACGCGTTTCATCTCTGTTGCAACGCGAACTTGCCTTGTTGTTGCAGAGTCAACGCGATTATCTGCAACTGGGTATTGTCACTGTCAGTGAAGTCGAAGTGAGTCGTGATATGTCGGTTGCCAATGCCTATGTCACCATGCTCGGTAAGGACCAGACACAACGCGATGAAGAGCTGCAGCGCCTGCAGCAGGCCTCGGGGTTCCTCAGAAAAGAGCTTGGTCGCAATTTACGGTTAAGAGTCATTCCAGAGTTGCGTTTTAAATATGATGATTCCATAGACAACGGGCTGTATATGGATAAGCTGTTGAGTGATATCAAGATTGAAAACGATTAGCCCGGTAGCGACAGCTCAATCAGAGTCCGATGTTGAGCTTAATCAGCAATCTGCCCGACAGTCAGGGCTGAATATTGAAGCCGGTTTGTTCTTGTTGGATAAACAGACCGGGTTATCGTCCAATGCGGCTTTACAACATGTTAAGCGGTTACTGGCTGTTAAAAAAGCCGGCCACACCGGAAGTCTGGATCCTTTGGCCAGCGGATTATTACCAGTCTGTATTGGTCGAGCAACCCGTTTGTCATCGTTTTTGTTAAATCATGATAAGCGTTATCTTGTTTCAATCAGGCTGGGGATTACGACGACAACAGGCGATTCAGAAGGACAATCTGTCCAGCATCGGCCAGTTCCTGAATTGAACCCTCAAATATTGCATGACACTCTGACCCGGTTCACTGGTGAAATCAAGCAGATTCCGCCCATGTATTCTGCATTGAAGCATAAAGGCAAACGCCTTTATGAACTGGCTAGGCAAGGCATAGAAATTGAACGACAGGCGAGACCAGTCACTATTCATGAAATTAATTTGCATGGCTGGAGTGAGTCACAGCTTGAACTGGAGGTCTGGTGTTCAAAAGGAACCTATATTCGCACCCTGGCTGAAGATATAGGGGAACTGTTGGAATGCGGTGGTCATGTGATCAGTTTACGACGCACCGAGGTTGCAGCCCTGAACATACAGCAAGCCTGGACCATAGACCAGCTGGAAGCCATGGAAGACTTTCAGACGCGCAGACAATGTGTGCTTGGTGCCGATCAGATGTTGAGTGATTGGACAGATATCCATTTACCAGTGGAACATCAGCGTTATTTTCGCCAGGGACAAGCTGTCTGGTTACCCCGTTTACCATCAAAAGGCTGGTTAAGAGTCTATGATCACAACCGGGCTTTTATCGGTATCGCAGAAATCAACAGTGAAGGGCGATTGGCGCCGCGTAGATTAATGGTCGATCCAGTGACATGATGATCAGAGTTGTGATACTGGCGGTTAAATAGAGCGATTCAGAAAATAAATCGACTGTTTGACTTGTTCTTGACTGTAGTAATGGTTAAAATCGGAAAATTTAATTAAGTTTTTTATTTGGAGTAAAAAAGAATGGCTCTCAGCACTGAACAGAAAAATGATGTCATCAAGGAATATCAAACTGCTGAAGGTGACACCGGCTCGCCGGAAGTCCAGGTTGCATTGTTAACCAAACGTATTACCACACTGGCGCCTCATTTTGAAGAGCACAAGCAAGACCATCATTCTCGACATGGTTTGTTGCGCATGGTTAATCAGCGCCGTAAATTGCTGGATTATCTGAAAAGAAATGATGCGGAACGCTATCGTACTTTGATTCAGCGTCTTGGTTTGCGTAAATAATCCATTGCGCATCCCGGTTGATCACACAATCATTGATTCATGTGATAAACCTCATTCTGTACAGTGTCATCGATAGAGCGTGGTAACAATTCAGCTGCGGCCCGGTAACAACTGAGTTATCGCCAAACTAAAAGGTAGAAATAAAGTGAATCTAATTCGGAAAGAATTTCAATACGGTGGACATTCAGTCACATTAGAGACTGGGCAAATCGCTCGACAGGCTGACGGCGCAATCATGATTGACATGGACGGGACTGTATTGCTGGTTTCTGTTGTTGCCAAAATAAGTGGTCAAAACAATGATTTTTTCCCTTTGACTGTCAATTACCAGGAAAAATCCTATGCGGCCGGCAAGATACCGGGAGGCTTTTTCAAACGTGAAGGCAGACCAACAGAGCATGAAACATTGACTTCACGCCTGATCGACCGACCTCTGCGCCCTCTGTTTCCGGATGGATTTACCAATGAAGTGCAGATTATTGCCACTGTGATGTCATTAAACCCTGATGTCTCAGCCGATATTGTCGCTTTGCTGGGAGCCTCTGCGGCACTGGCAATTTCCGGATTACCGTTTAACGGACCGATTGGTGCTGCGCGAGTGGGCTATCGTAACGGGCAATATCTGCTCAATCCCGGCTGGGAAGAGCTGGAAACATCTGACCTGGATCTGGTTGTGGCAGGCACAGAAAACGCTGTGCTGATGGTTGAGTCAGAAGCGAATTGTCTACCGGAAGATGTCATGCTGGGTGCAGTCATGTTTGGACATGAACAAATGCAGGTCGCGATCAGCGTCATCAACGAACTGGCCAAAGAAGCTGGCAAACCAGCGGTGGAATGGAGTGCCCCTGAGATCAGTACTGAATTGATTGAACATATTCGTTCTGAAATCAGTGACAAATTGACTGCTGCTTACCAGATTGCGGAAAAAGGTCAGCGTCAGGATGCCTTGTCCGTTATTCGCAGTGAATTGATTGATCAGCTGAATGAAGAAGAAAAATATGAAGAATCTCATATTCATATTGTTATCGAAAAGCTCGAGAAAGAAATCGTCAGAGGAGCAATTCTGCGTGATAAAAAACGTATCGACGGGCGCACCCTTGATGAGATTCGACCGATTTCAGTTGGCACAGGGTTATTGCCAAGAACCCACGGATCTGCATTGTTCACCAGAGGTGAAACCCAGGCAATTGTAGTGACGACACTGGGAACAGAACGAGATGCCCAGATCATTGATGGACTGGATCGTGATTTTAAAGACCAGTTCATGCTGCACTATAATTTCCCTCCATACTGTGTCGGTGAAACCGGTTTTGTCGGCTCGCCTAAACGCCGCGAAATTGGCCATGGCAGATTGGCCAAACGTGCTATCAAAGCGGTATTGCCTGAATTAGATGATTTTTCCTATACCTTGCGTGTAGTGTCTGAAATCACTGAATCCAACGGCTCGAGCTCTATGGCCAGCGTATGTGGTACCAGCTTGTCATTAATGGATGCCGGTGTTCCAATTAAAGCACCAGTGTCCGGTATTGCCATGGGGTTGATCAAGGAAGGCGAAGAGTTTGCAGTACTGTCCGATATTATGGGAGACGAGGATCATCTTGGTGATATGGACTTTAAGGTTGCGGGTACAGACACTGGACTGACTGCTCTGCAAATGGATATCAAAATTGATGGTATCACCAAACAGATTATGCAGACAGCATTGGAACAGGCTAAAGCTGGACGTATGCATATTCTTTCCAAAATGAACGAAGTAATCGATACTCATAACGAGGAAATGTCAGATTATGCGCCACGTATCGAAACCTTCAGCATTGATCCCAGTAAAATTCGCGATGTTATTGGAAAAGGCGGAGCAACAATCCGCAATATCACTGAGCAAACTGGTGTCAGTATCGATATTTCTGATGACGGTGTCATCAAAATTGCTTCAGTTGACAAGCAGGCCGGCATGGCTGCAAAGTCGATGATTGATGATTTGACCGCTGATGTTGAAGTCGGAAAAATATACGAAGGCCGGGTTGCACGGATTATGGACTTCGGTGCTTTTGTAAATATCATGCCTGGCCGGGACGGTTTAGTCCATATTTCCCAGATTTCAAAAGAGCGTGTCGAGAAAGTCGAAGATAAATTATCCGAGAATGATATCGTCAAGGTTAAAGTACTGGAAATTGATCGTCAGGGCCGCGTAAGATTAAGCATGAAGGCTGTTGACGAAGGAACTGAAACCGAGGCCGAACAAGTTCAGGAATAATCGACAGTTTTTGGGTTGTTGATTGAGTGTTCGGTTGACTTGCAAACCAACTTAATCAGGAAAGCGTTTGTATAATGTTTAATTCGCGCAATAGATCCTTCTAGTACAGTGTGAAAAGGTTGGCTGTTTCTTCTGCCTGTATATTTCATACAACACTTGATTTGTACAAGGTGCCACGGCAGTTTCAGCAAACGTTTTAATACAAGTGAGCGCCAATAGATTTGTTTAGTTGATAATTGAAATGGCTGCCCAACAAGAATTTGATCAACACTGTCGTCAATGCCCGAGATTATCTGATTTTCTTGATCAGGTTGGCTTGGATTATCCAGAATATCATGCCCGGCCCGTTGCCCCATTTGGAGCTGAACAATCCCGATTGTTAATTGTGGGCCTGGCCCCAGGTCTGCATGGGGCGAATGCAACTGGTCGTCCGTTTACCGGGGATCATGCCGGTATTCTGCTTTACGAAACGCTGTTTCAATTTGGTTTCAGCAACCAGCCGCAGTCAAGACATAGAGATGATGGTCTGCAGTTAATTGACTGCCGGATCACCAATGCAGTTAAATGTCTGCCTCCTGCCAATAAACCAGTTGGCAGTGAGGTTGATCAATGCAATTCTTTTCTGAAAGCCGAGTTGCTGAGTGTGCCGGAAAACGGAGCAATACTTGCTCTTGGATTGATTGCGCATCGTGCAGTGATCAAGGCATTGAATCTCAAACAAGCTGAATTTCCCTTCAAACATCATACTGTGCGCCGGGTTACCGATAGGTTTTTGATCGATTCCTATCATTGCAGTCGTTATAACACCCAGACCAAACGTTTGACTGTTGAGATGTTTCAAAATGTGTTTGAAACCATTAAAACTTGTTTGGGACAATGATGGGATCTGTACAAACGACAACGCATCCATTCGACCATGAGGTATTTCTTTCGAATCTGAGTCGACGGTGCGGAGTTTATCGCATGATGGATCAGGATGGCAAAGTCATTTATGTCGGCAAGGCTAAAAATCTGAAAAACAGAGTCAGCAGCTATTTTCAGACTGGCGAGACCACACCCAAGCAACGCGCAATGGTTGCACAAATCGCTTCCATTGATATCAGTGTCACCCACACTGAAGGAGAAGCGTTGTTGCTGGAAAGCCAACTGATCAAAAAATTCAGACCACGATACAATATTTGCCTGAGAGACGATAAAAGTTTCCCTTATATCTACATTTCCACACAGGATGACTATCCCCGTATTGCATTTCATCGCGGAGCAAGAAAAACAGGCACTTTTTTTGGGCCATACCCAAGTGCTGGAGCTGTCCGTCAAAGCCTGAAATTACTGCAGAAACTGTTTCCTGTTCGCCAATGTGATGACAGTTACTACAGCCACCGGTCACGTCCCTGCTTGCAACATCAGATTAAACGCTGCTCGGCGCCTTGCGTGGGTTTGGTCAGCCAGCAGGACTATGCTGAAGATGTCAATCACAGCATACAATTTCTGGAAGGAAAAGGAAAAAAACTGATTGATCATCTGGTTCATAAAATGGAATCTGCTTCCAACAATCGCGCTTATGAAAATGCAGCGCGTTATCGAGACCAGATTTCAACATTGCGTAAGGTTCTGGAACAACAGTTTGTCAATTCAGAACGTGGTGATCTGGATATCATTGCGTGTTCATCGACGCTGAATGTTGCTTGCGTTCAAGTCAGTTTTTTCCGTGCCGGACAACAACTGGGGCATCGAACATTTTATCCAAAATTACCAGATGCTTTGACAGCCCAGACTGTTCTTGAGGCGTTTATTCCTCAATATTATTTAAATAACACGATACCTCCAAGCGTAATTATTGGTCAGCAGTTGTCGAACACAGCATTAATAGCAGATGCATTATCAGGTATCGCCAGACGTAAAGTGCGTATCATTGATCAGACTCGCGGCGAACGGCGGCGCTGGTTACAGATGGCGCAAACCAATGTAGATCATGCCTTGCAGCTAAAACTCGCTGATCGACAAGGGATATCAGAGCGCATTCGTAATTTGCAGGAAACGTTGGGTTGTGAGCAATTACAACGCATCGAGTGCTTCGATATCAGTCATACTATGGGAGCAGAGACAGTTGCTTCATGTGTTGTATTCGACGTCGAAGGTCCAGTTAAATCTGCTTACAGGCGTTTTAATATATCCGGAATTGAACCCGGTGACGATTACCAGGCGATGCAGCAAGCTATTTCCAGACGTTATCGGCGAGTCATAAGCGGTGAATATGATAAACCGGATGTTTTGCTCATCGATGGTGGTAAAGGTCAGCTTGGAGTTGCAAAGGAAGCTCTGGAGCAATTACAAATTGATGATATCCTTGTTGTTGGCGTGTCAAAAGGACCAGATCGAACAGCAGGCATGGAAAAAATTCATATGCTTGGCGATAATGCATCGCTGGAGCTTGAGCCGGGCACACCTGCTAAACTGTTGATTCAGCAAATTCGCGATGAAGCACATCGGTTTGCTATTACTGGTCATCGCCAGCGCCGCGCCAAAGCCAGTAAGCGCTCAGTTCTTGAGCAGATTGAAGGTGTTGGACCTAAACGTAGACAACAATTATTAAAGCAATTCGGCGGCTTGAAACAGATTTCATCAGCTGGTGTCGATAGCTTATGTCAGGTTGACGGTATCAATCATGAATTGGCACAACGGATTTATAATGTTTTTCACGGAAATGAATAAGCGCTATGCATTGGCATAATTTTACCCTGCCCACACAGTTAACCCTGCTAAGAGTGGTATTGATTCCGGTAATGGTGATCAGTTTTTATCTGCCTTGGATATGGAGTGGGTTACTGGCATGGTTTTTTTTCTCAATCGCAGGAATTACAGACTGGCTGGATGGGTATCTGGCGAGAAAACGTGGTGAAAGTTCTGCGTTTGGAGCGTTTCTGGATCCTGTAGCAGATAAATTGCTGGTCAGTGCCGCACTGGTGATGCTGGTTGAAGCAGAGAAAACCATGTTTTTGACAGTTCCTGCACTGATCATTATTACCCGTGAAATTATTATCAGTGCAATCAGGGAGTGGATGGCAATCAAAAACGCACAGGATGTTGTGCAGGTTTCCCCGTGGGGCAAATGGAAAACCGGCACCCAGATGTTCGCGATTGGTGGTTTACTGATTTTACAAAGTATTCCATGGCCTGTTATAGAAATACTGTCATATACCAGCTTGTATATCGCTATGGTTCTGACAATCATATCGATGCTACAATATATTCAGTCCGCAATACCTTATATCAAAGAGTAATCATTGGCTGTGTGAATTGATTATTCGTGTCATATAATTCCGCGAAAAGTTAGTTAAGTTAACGTTTATTTTTTAATTACCGATATGGATTTTCATTTGAATTGGTGAGGATGTAATGATTAAAAAACAGTTTTTTAAATCTAAATGTAAAGTGACTTTTGAAATGCCCAAAGGCACTGCTGAACAGTCTGTCGCTGTTGTTGGTGATTTTAACGACTGGGATGAGAGCGCAACTCCGATGAAGCAGCTGAAATCGGGAGTCTGGAAAACCACAATTGATCTACAAAAAGACGATACTTATCAATTTCGATATGTCGTTGATGGCAAATCATGGGTTAATGATAGGAATGCAGACAGTTATATTGCAAATAATATTGATGGCGAAAACTGTGTTGTAGAAACAACAAGTGTTTGAGTCTTTGCTGATAAAACACTCGAGAGCATCGGCCCAAACGCGTCATTTTAGCAGTATTGTTGAAGATAGTAGTGGATTTATCAGATTGATACAACGATGTGTTGTAAGACATTGGTGAATTCAGCTGACTGAACAGTCTAGGGAGAAGAACAATAATGAGAATTATTTTGGTCGGGGGGCCAGGTTCTGGTAAAGGAACTCAGGCACAGTTTATCTGTGAGGAATACAAGATTCCCCAGATCTCAACTGGTGATATGTTACGTGCAGCTGTTAAAGCAGGCTCTGAATTAGGGCAAACAGTTAAATCGATCATGGAGTCCGGTGGACTGGTTTCCGATGAAATTATTCTGGAATTGATTAAAAATCGAATCCAGGATTCTGATTGTGAGCATGGTTTTTTACTGGATGGGTTTCCCAGAACCCTGGCACAGGCTGATGGCTTGGCCGATATGAGTATCAAACTGGATTATGTCGTTGAGATTGATGTTGATGATGAAGAAATTATCAAACGTTTGAGTGGACGTCGCGTTCACCCGGGATCTGGTCGTGTTTACCATGTCGACTTTAATCCACCAAAATCACAAGGCCTCGATGATGTTACTGGAGAACCGATTATCCAGCGAGATGATGACAAGGTTGATGTTATCAAGCAACGCCTGGATGTTTATCACCAGCAGACCGAACCATTGATTGCATACTACACTGAAAAAGCTCAAAAGGATCCCTCACTCCATTTTGTCTCTGTAAAAGGTATCGGATCTGTTGAAGCAATCACTCAAAAAATCAAAGTTGCGCTAACGGTTTAACCATGAGCGACTGTTTTTGATGATTCACAAGAACATCTATTAGTTTATAGCATCACTCATATCACCATATTTCATAAAGCCTTTTGATCTCAATATGGAGCTTGCGTAAGCGCCAATGCCAGGCATAAACCTAAAATGTTCGGACTTGCTGAATGTACTCAATGAGAAATCGGTCGCTGCAAGATTAATTGGAGAAAACCGGGCTATTGAATCCATTGAACCGATTGAATCGTGTTGCAAGAACAGTTTGACGTTTGCCGAAAAACAAAAGTATCTGGACATCGCAGTAAAAAAACAGGTTGCTGCGGTTGTCGTCCCCAATCAGTTAATTGATGAGACTGTTCATGATACGTGTACCCGGATTGTTGTCGACAATGTTCGGGTTGCGCTGGCATTAATCCGGCAACGCTTTGATGATTGTAAACCAGTCGATAGTCAGTGGCCTCGCGTTCACCCTTCAGCAGTAATCCATGACAGTGTTATCATTCCAGACTCTGCCATGATTGGACCGTGCGCGGTAATTGGCGCGCACGTAACCCTTTCCGAACGAACTGTTGTGATGGCAAACGCTGTGATTGAGAGTCAGGTCAGGATAGGGTCTGGAACCGTTATACATCCAGGCTGTATCATCGGCTGGAACTGCGAAATTGGCGCAGATGTCATTATCAAATCAGGTGCAGTGATTGGCGCTGAGGGTCACGGATTTGCCAGAGATGAAACCGGGCGATTTCACCGAATACCCCAACGTGGTAAGGTTGTGATTGAAGATCAGGTAGTGATTGGGGCGAATTGCACCATTGACCGGGCAACTTACCATGAAACCAGAGTCCATCGAGGCTGCATTATCGACGCACAATGCCATCTCGCGCATAATGTTGTACTTGATGAAGATTGCGCACTTGTTGCTCAAACCGGAATTGCGGGATCAAGTCGATTTGGCAAGCGAGTCATGGCATCCGGCCAAACCGGAGTTTTAGATCATGTGACAATACCTGACGATACAGTGCTTGTCCACAGAGCCGGAGTCATCAACAGTATTAAACAATCCGGCATGTATGCAACGACACCACCGCAGCCATTCTCACGTTATTTAAAAAATATTGCAGTCTTCCAGCGCCTGTCCGACGTATGGGAACGACTCCGCAAAGTGGAAAAAGCAATTGCACAGATATCAACAGATAGACAAGGTTAAGTTAAATTTGAAAATGTTAAGTAAAAGGCAGGTGTAAAATCCACTAACATCAAACTAATTGCGCCCATTTTCTAATGAAATCTTATACAGCGTGGGATATTTATGGATAAATACCGATCATTTCAAGAATTTTATCCTTTTTATCTCAGTCAGCATCGCAATCGAATCTGTCGTCGACTACATTTTATTGGCACTTTATCTGTTTTAGTGATTCTGTTTTCTAGTCTGATGACCAGCTCCTGGTTAATGTTATTGCTAATGCCGATCTGTGGTTATGGGTTCGCCTGGCTAGGGCATATCCTCTTTGAACACAACAAACCAGCCACTTTTTCATATCCAATATACAGTTTGATCGGTGACTGGGTTATGTTTAAGGATATCCTTTACGGAAAGATTCAGATTTAGAAAGACTATAGCTTCTTTTTCCAAAACTAATGTATATGAAATATAAAGCTGGATGATTAGTCGATTGAAAACACATCTGACAAATTAATCATGTATAGCCCATTACTTCTTCCTGTATTTATTCATATTGCGTGGACTGGTGTTCTTTATGTAGTACTGACAATAGTAAGAGCACCGTCAGTCTGGGAAATAGGAATTCACAAAGATGGAGTCAATCCTTGGGCAGATATAGAGCCTCGAATCAGTGCCAATCTATCAAATCAATTTGAATGGCCTTTGTTCTTTCATATGGTTTGTGTCATTTTAATCTCTAATGCTGCACTATATAGCAGCACTTATTTATGGCTGGCCTGGGTGTTTGTCTTTGGCCGTATTTTGCACAGCCTTGTTCATATACTGACATCTAATGTCAGACTCAGAGGTTTAGTATTTACTATAAATTTCTTGGCAGTGATTTGTATGTGGGTATCAGTAATTGTGAATTAATTTAATAACAATTGCTTATGAAATCATGCAGTCCTTTTAAGTTAATAGGTTAACTTAGAAGCTGATTTATAATTAGTTATTCTGTCAAATGCAGCTTTTTATATATTTCAGGTAATTATCAAAATTATACTTATTATATAATAACAATCTTTAAATTATATCAATACATGTTAAGGAAAAAATATATATGTTTAAGCAATTAGTTTCAAAAGCTCCTGATTGTATCCAGTGTGAATTAAAGAAAATATATTATAAATGGAAGATTTACAAAGGTAC
>JAHZJL010000234.1 GCA_022600935.1 Gammaproteobacteria bacterium | reverse complement strand
TTGATAACGATGGAAATATTAAGCAAGGCGAAGCATCAGGACTGTTAACAATCAATAATAGCTGGCCTGGGCAAGCACGATCCCTGTATGGTGATCACGACCGATTTGTTCAAACCTATTTCTCCCAGTTTCCCGGTTACTATTTCACAGGTGATGGAGCACGTCGTGATGCAGACGGCTACTACTGGATTACCGGCAGAGTGGATGATGTGCTCAATGTTTCAGGGCATCGAATGGGCACGGCAGAAGTCGAAAGCGCACTTATCGAACACTCCGCAGTTGCTGAATCAGCCGTCGTTGGTTTCCCGCACGACATTAAGGGCCAAGGTATTTATGCCTATGTCACATTGAAACAGGGATTTGAACCGTCAAACGAAATGATCCAGGCTTTACATGACATTGTCCGCAAAGAAATCGGGCCCATTGCGACACCAGACATTATTCAATTTACACCTGCATTACCAAAAACCCGGTCTGGTAAAATCATGCGGCGCATCTTGAGAAAAGTTGCGGCTAATGAAATTGAAACACTCGGTGACACCTCAACATTGGCTGACCCAACAGTAGTAGAAAACATTGTCAACAATAGAGTAAATAAAGATTAGTGTTAAAGGTTGATTGATATGGCTAAATTAAAAAACGAGACAGAACTGGTTCATAAAGCAATTGAAGTCGCAGAAAACTACGCAAACCAACGCGGTTTTGATAAGTTTAGCCCGACAGATTCAGCCAAAGACAAAGTGGAAGTTTTGTACAGATTATTGGTTCACGACAAACTCATGCAACCACTCCCGGAAGATCAGGAAACAGGACCCAAAATGCGCCACAAGCTTGCCCTTTGGATTTCGCGACAGCTACCGGAAGATCACCCGTTACTTAAATAAACCAGATGTCTGTCTGTGCATGTCACTGTGGGTTTTCAGACAATCAAATAATAAAATCCGAGTAGTATTCCAACCGAAAGCATTAGCGCCGCAACAATCAGATAAATTGCAAAAGACCGCGAGAACCGCCTTGTTTTAAAGACTTTTTTACTCATACTAATTCCTCGAAATAAAGAAAATTCTGTCATCTTCGATTTTACCGAGCATTGCGTTTAGATACAGCATATTAATCACCTTAAAATCGACACCTCTGAATACCATGGGAAAAAGCTATTTTCTTTTTTTCATCAACAATTATCATGCGAATCTAGGATTGTTGAAAAGTTAACTGCAAAAAGAATATGACTAATCCACAATAACTCAGATTCAGATTTCATCATAATTCCTCATCGAATCTTCATTTTTCATACAAGCGCTTTCAGCCCTTAAACCGTAAAGTAATTCCCCAGTTGCACAACAAACGTGCAATCAACTTTTGTGATAACCAAACAATCACGATATGAGGAATTATTATGAGATCAAAAAAACCCCGATTATTCACCAACATCAATGCTAAGACGCATCAACCAACGACTGAAATGATCAGTCATACGATAAATAGAGAAAATCAACTGAATTTGAAACTGATACAAATCAGCACACTGTTATTTATTTTGTTATTGAATTGTATGAATATTGTCAATGCAGCAATTTTGAAAGATGAAAAAAATCTAAACTGGGCATCAAAACGTGACTTAACCAGTTCTCAATTCTCACAGGATTTTGATAAATACCGACGTCAAAACCTGATGATGATTGATGTTGATGGTTATACAGACGCAAGTGGCGTTCTATACTCAATGGTCTGGCGTGAAAACACCGACAAACGTGGCTGGGCAGAATTACGCGATATGAGCAGCGCCACCTACCATCAAAAATGGAGTGAATACCGCGACAAGGGCTTCCGACCGCTTGATGTAGAAACCTATATCAAAGATGGTCGGCGTATGTGGGCCGGGATTTGGGTAGAGAATGTCGAGAAATGGGATTGGTCTTCGCATCGCGGATTAACCAGCGCAGAGCATGCAGCATTGTTTGCAGATATGAGCGAACGTGGATTTAGAATCATTGACATCGAAGTTTATTCAACTAGTAAAGGGCATCGCTATAACAGTATCTGGTATTTCAATTTTGATCATCGTGGCTGGTTTCAACTACGCGACATGACGCGTGCTAGCTATCTGGCAGAAGTGGATGATAAATGGAAAGACGGTTTCAAAGTTGTCGATTTTGAATCATACCAAACAAATAAAGGTCAGCGATATGCAGCAATCTGGGAGAAAAAACCTGGTTTTGCTTGGCAAGTAAGAACTGAACGCACGAAACAAGAATTTGTTAATCTATGGCATCAATATGCAGATGAAGGCTATCGACTCATCGATTTTGAACGCTACCAGACCTCAGAAGGGTATCGCTATGCTGGCGTATGGGCGGAAAATGCCAGTCGTTTTCAATACAACAAAAAGAGCCAGATCGATAATTTGATCTCATCCTACAGGTCAATCAACAACCTGCCAGGTATCTCTGTTGCAATTATTGATAACGGCACCACAATCTATCGACGCGGCTTTGGATTAGCCGATGTTGCAAACAATAAAACAGCACATACCAAAACTGTCTATAACAGTGCCTCAGTTGCAAAACTGGTCGGAGGTACGTTGATGGCTAAGCTGGCTGATGAAGGTGAGCTAACAGATGGAACTACCTTTTCGCTGGATGTTACCAATCCGACTTCAACTTACATTGCCGGGCTACCCGCTGCCCATACTCACAATGTCAATGAACTACTTTCGCATTTAAGTTGTGTTGGACATTATCAAACAACACCGAGCATCGCGAATCAAACAACTCACTATGATAGTGCAACCGAGGCCATGCAAAGTATTTGGAATATTGGTTTAATTAACGGTTGCACACCAGGCACTGCCTGGAATTATTCAACCCCTGCATTTACATTTGCCGGTGCTGTTTTAGAAAGTGTGACAGGGAAAACAGTCAATGAGTTGCTGGAAGAGGAATTGTTTATACCATTTGGTTTAAGCAGCATGCGGGTTCAGTATGACACCAATGCATTACCTGCAAACA
>JAHZJL010000233.1 GCA_022600935.1 Gammaproteobacteria bacterium | reverse complement strand
GCCTCTATTTTAACAGTTTTTGGTCGTTAGAAACATCGTATATCCAGCTTTATTTTATATTAATCATTAGCTTAACTTGTTTTTAAGTGTCGACTATTTATGGGGAAAAGAGGAAGACATTGCACATGAAATACTTGCCGACCGTAAACCGGCCTGGCTGGATGAATGGATTGCTTATGATCTTGACCTTGAATTTACAAGAATTAAATTTAATCGCTTGAGGCAATGGATTAAAGCAGGTATATGCAGCAAACCGACGGTTGATGGTTATTATCAGAAAATGGTTTGGAGCCTGCTTGAAGTGCCTTATGATAAAACTGAATTGCCGAAACCACCATTAAGTAAACAATTACTGGCAGAACCGGATTTACTCGATGATATCTGGCGCTTGTTTGAAATTGAAAACAAGGCGTTCTTATCAGATAACTGGTACGGAAATTCAGCATCTGAGAACTTTGAGCGCTGGCCGGATGCGTTGATCAAGCTTTCAAATGACGGACAACTGGACCGTAACCGTTTGCTGGATGCTTCGTTGAGCGGACTGCTTATCGATGTCAAACAGAATCAACTGTCAGGGTATCACAAATTTCATGAGCGTCTGAAACCGACACAAGCTGAAAGAACAGCGAGACAGTCTGAGTATTTATCGTTGTTGTGTCATCAAACAGGGCATGTGGTGAAATTTGCTCTGAGCTCGCTCAAGCAATGTGAAAACGATGGCGTTCTGGATATTCATAACTTTCTGGTCGAAGTCCAGTCGGTGTTTTTTCAGAATGGCAAAGGCAATGCCGTAACAGCGCTGACACTGATTAAACGGATTCTTAAATCATACCCTGAACACGCAGAAACCTGTTACAGACTATGCACGGAAGCATTACGTCATGCCAATACCGATGTTCAACAACTTGCGCTTGATATACTGAAACCACATCGACAAAAGCTCAGCGACGACATGCTCGATGAGTTGAAAATTACAATTGAACATGTCGCGGCAGTTCTGAAACCACAGCTGATTACGCTGATCGGTGACAACGCCAAAGATATGCCTGAGGATAATCAGCATGACAGTCTGGATATTGATCAATTAATGGCCAAAGTCAGTAGACTGACACCTGATCAACGTCTCGCACTTGGACTGGATATTCGTGTGAATGATCACTGGAGTTGCAAGCCAATCTCGGCAAATATCATGGATCATGAGCTGTTGCCAGGGCTTGAGCCAATTACACCAATTGCAGATGTCGATGAATTGATCCAGGCAGTGCTGCATGCCGTCGAAGTTGTGGATTCCCCTGATGATGTTGAGCGGATTCTTGATGCAATCAGTCGCTTGCATCATGATAAATCCGGAGCGTTTAATCCAAAAACCGATGCCTTGTTACACCGATTGAAATCCGGAGCAGGATTGTCGGCCAGTAACGGTATTGCTGGTGGCTGGGGCGGTGTCCGTCTGTTAATGGCCGATCTGCTGATGACCTGGTTGAGTGGCTCTTTGTACCACACCCCGGATAACAAATATTTTAGTACCGTCAACGGACTGCAACCGGCCCGGCAACGCATCCAGGATATTATCCAAAGCATGGAATACAACAAATCGCGCCCTCTTCTTGCGGCTCCCACTCACCGCGGAGGATGGATCGATCCAGTAATCTGGATACAGCGTTTGATGACTTCGCAACAACAGTGTTACAGCTTTTCTGAAATGGATGTCTGTGTTTCTCTATTACGTTTGACTCCGGATAATCGTCAGCAAGCATTACAACAGACCGGACAGCTCGGCGACTTCATGCGTCGTATTGCTGAATTTGTGCTGGGTGGTGATGTCAATGTCACCTTATCAGATCGAAAACACTATCCGTACTGGATTCCAGCAGCACGCTCGCGTGATCCCTATCGCGACTGGAGCGATTTTTTTGCTCCCATGAATTTAAATGATGCTTTGCCAGCCAGTGTCCGTCCAGGTGGTTTGCAATGGTATGCCTATCAGAAACAGCACGAACAATGGACACATTCACGACTTAAATTAACCGTGCTGGCTGGCAAACAACCTGTGATTGATCCAGGAACACAAAACATCACAACCACGATTGCTCAAATGCTCAGCACCAAACTAACCACAGACTGGAAAAGGCTGCCCAGCGCTGCCTTACATCTGATCACTGAATCCAAATATTCCTGGAGTGAAGAAATAAACTGCGTTTGGGTTAGCCAATGGCTGGCTGGGCAATGGCCACTGTGTCCGGATGGTGCGTATATCACCAGCATCAAACAATTACACAGACGCATCGATGATAACGGCAGTAATTGGGAGCCGGGTTATGGTTATTTTTACGGTTTATTTCAAAGTCAACGACCCTGGCGTGAAACCGGTCACCTGTTATTGAGCATGGGATTAATCGGCAAAGATGCCGACTGCAAAGGGCTCGCAATCGACGCCATGATTGCCGGTATCGAAAACGGATGCCTGGATATCGAAACTTTATCAACAATTCTGGTCAGGCTAACTGAAGGTGGCTCAGTTAAATTGAACCGTCTGGCCGATACCTTGACTCAAGTTGCGCAAGCGGGTTTATTGCATGCATGGACAGTCAATCAATTGCTGCAACTCTGGCTGCCACAAGCCGATTTGAAACTGCATAACATCGCAAAAATGCTGGAATTGATGCACGAAACCCAAACCATCACCCGTCAACCATTGCAAGCTCGAACACAGGACACTCTTAATCAATGGTCAGGCAGCAGCAAAGCCGCCAAACTCGCAAAAGCTATGATCAATCAGCAATCTGACGATATCTCATCAAGCAAAGCCAACTTGCAGAATCTGGCAATCGAAAGTCGTCTTTTAGCTGTTTCATAACCACTGACACTCATTGTTATAAGATGTTTAATTTATGCTCCCCTTGTTAAGAGGGTATAGTTAATGCCAATTACTTTGAGCTGGTACATTGAAGGAATTCCAGAGCAACAGGCAAAACTGGTTGCAAATGATTTTGCCATCGCACGTAAACAAATCATTCAGCGTATTCATCAAAGTCGTGATTTACAGACTGCATATCGTAGGATTGAGAGTTAATTTAAGCTGTAGCTGTTTGGTTTTTGCGTTTAAAAATGCCTAGCCCAAACAGTCCGGAGACGAACAAATAGACTGCACCTGGAATTGGAACTGGAGCCGGAGCCAGGTTCAAATTAAGATCCCAATGGTGGGAATTCATACATGCTCCATTGACACCGTTTTGACAGCTTTGAATCCAGGCAGATGCCCCAAAAGCATTCGGGTTTTTAGCGTTAGCACCCAATCCGTATTGAAAGCCAAATCCACTGGCAAAACCATCAATGTCATATATGTTATTGTCGATGGTAATTGTGCCCAGAACAGAAGTAAAAAAATCAACGTTTGCCGGGTTGTACGGTAAACCGCCTTCCTGCTTATAGTTGTAGTCTGTAGTCCAGTTATTGAAGGCAAGATTGATATCAGCTTCAAGCCCTTGTGGGTTGGTCGCTTTAGCGACCAAAGTAGCTGTCCAATTGTTGGAATTGGCAGCGCTATCGTCAATATTTAACAGGCCATCAATTGAGAAGTATGGGCTCCCGCTCCCGGTTTGTATATCCTGAGATGTCCAGAGACCATGCGGATAAGTTGAGCCACTTGTTGCATCAGAAACTGTATAAGTGATTGCGAAGGTCGTTTTACTAAAAAGAATCGTGACAATTGTCAGTAAAAATAAGATGGATTGTAATTGTTTCATAGTCGTCCTTTTATTATTTAATTTTTTTATAGACAATTACAAGAACAATGCCAATATTATTATTCTATAAATATCAATTATATAGATATGTTTTGTTTTTTGTGTGTAAAAAATATTTAACGGTGAGTACGGGTATTGGACTTATTCGATTTTGAAAATTTTACAGTACAAAAACCAGATTGAAGGGCAACAGAGGAGATCAATGTGTACTGTTCTGGTTTTGAATGCAGCAATTGGATCGTTATAAAGCCGACCTGTGTAAGGTCTGCCGAATTACCTGTTGATTAATCAGGTTTTGGCAGACCAAAAACAGGTTATATTTTTCAGGATAGTTATCGGGAAACGAGATCAAACATTATCGATCATCAGCATCTCTAGGAATTGACGCATCAACATTTGGTCTAACCAGAACCAGATCACCTGAAGCGACATATGCACGTGTACTCGGTGCAAAACGTGGCGCAATCAAGCCATCATTAAGTTCGCGGGTAATGGCATAGCGGTTAAATGCGCTTGGCGGAAGAAACAGTCGAGTATTCGGTAATCCGTCTGATACTGCATTGATATCGGCTTCAGCAAAAGAAATCGCGCCATCATTGTTGGAATCGATTCTGGCAACTTCCTGAGCATAAGAGCGTAACAAGCGCTCTGCCACATCTGTTACTCCGGGCAGGAATGATTGTGGTCTCAGAAAGACGTTAAACAAGACTTCATCAGTTAAACCACTGGGTATAAAGCGCAAGCGTGTTTCGCGCTGATTTGCTCCTGGCTCTTCTTCAGCTCGATCCGGGTCGCGAGGATTATTCGGGTCATCGCCAAGCACTTCAGAAGGGTTGGTTATACCTTCCGGTCCTGAACCAGGTACCAAAGACTGAAACGCATACTGCAAGCCAGCGTCAAAAGTTCCGGGCACACCTCCAGTGAACGGAAGCTCATAATGAGGAAACACCCAGTTTGTACCAGCATTGAATTCCCAATATGCATGAGCATCACTTTGCTGCAAACTGTTAAACGATCCAATGCTGACTGGAAATGGGACAGTGTTGTTGACATTATCCGGCCATACATCATTGGCACTTGGAAAGCGCGGGATGTTGCCGTCAACGGTAAAGATATTACCAGGAATACCATTGTTACCAGCACCCATCTGCGCTAGAGCATCTGCGTCTGCCTGGGTGATTTTCCCATACTGGGCCTGACCAGAACCATCGCTTCTGGGTGGAGCAACCTCGGGAACCCGGATATCCCTGATCATCCAGCCTTCATACCAGCCTGACTCATTATTAATCACAAACAAACCGGAAATATCAGTGAACATATCCAGAAAAGCCCTGGGGTCTTCAGGATCAGTCGGCAATCCTTCCTTGGGTTCCAGGACGACACGAATTGCACCGATAGTGGGTAATCCACCATTTGCAAAATTGGCACCAGTCTGGATTGCAAGATCGTTAATACCAGGTATTTTACTGGTAAAAATATTCGGCTGAAATTCACTGGTATCCAACAGGTAATATTGGACCAGCTGACTGGGGTCATCAGCTTCGGCAAAAGCAGTTTGAGGTAAATAGGAATGTGGTCTTGATGTCATTTCCAGCAAACGCTTGAACAATGGTGTCGGTAAGTTTCTGATATCACCACGACGACTCACTGTATTGACATTATCTCTGACTTCGCGCCGGGAACCGCTTCCTGGAGGGGCATCATTGATCGCTTGTCTGACAATGAGGTTCCGTTCCCGGCCATCATTGGCAGCGAGACTGATTGCCGGTATCACGAGATTCGTGAATAACAACGCGCTAATCGAATGTTTAAGAATGTTTTTGGGGTTCATGATTACACCTTTGCATTTAAAATCCAGTCCAACAAAACATTTTGCTGAAAAAGGAATGGTATTGATTGAAGATAGATTGATCAGAGCCAGATGCGATCGATTAACCAATAACATTGATAAAACTCTGACAAACAGACAGATAACCAGTGAAGAACTGACTCTAGAAAGACTTATAGTTACTCAAATATAAATTTCAAATCAATGGGTTAATGAAAAACTAAAAGTCAGATTTCAATTCCTGCTTTACAGGTTAATCTCGGAGAACAGAATAGCGTTGATCCAGAACACTTAATGTGCTGAAAATCCGAATGACTTGTCCCATCATCCTGTTTAAATTAGAGGCCAAATTTAAATTTCAAATCCAGTACGAACTGCTCACACGCTTACTACGACGAAATTGCAATGCTACGCATCGCCGGAGTTGCACTCATTTTGGGAACTCAATATATTGCCAGTACACCTCCGCGCTACCACGTTACGAAAATTAAGGGTCACCAGAGCTGGCCCTGAAATTTTTTATACAAATGAAGTGTTAAGCTTTATATTGAATCAAGCATTTGTGTAATTAACTTACCGGCTAATACAGGCGTGTACTTTAAGATTATTAATTCTTAATGGCATATTCATTGAAACCATGATATTTGCGAATACTGCTTTAGAATTAACTTTATATTTTTATTGGAGAATTTCTCTGATATGGAAATACGAGTCCTGGAACATGCAGAAATAGTTTGTATTCTAAAACAATGAGTAATGTTCTTTTTTTAATTGATCATTTTGTTCGCAATCACTCAATCTTTGCCTCATGAAAAAACAAGGTCTAGTAAGCGTGTTTGTTAATTGTTGTTTCCATGCCAGTGAGCAGCAGACCCGCTCAAAACAGCAAGTCGCGCTGGATTGATGGTCTGTTTGCTCAGCTGGAAAACAATCGATATCCCCGCGTTAAAGCGGTGGCCTGATGGCATGAAAATTTTGATCAGACATTGCTTAGAATTGATTCTTCTCTGCAGAGTCTGACGACTTATAAAAACCGTATTCAGTCGCCTAACTATGTTGTTCAAGCCCGGTTTTGTGCAAACAAATTAATCCCTCCGTTATCCAGTATTTACCATGCTGCTTTTCCTGATTTTTGCGGTACTGAAGATCATGTCAGTGAGCAAAGAATCCGCATGTTTGAATCGCTGGTTGGTCAACATATCGCCTGGGCGTATTTCTCTAATAACTGGTCGAAACAAATCAAGTTTCCTGCAAGTGGAGTGCAGTGCAGACGATTGTGCAGGCCGGAAGACTCCCGTTTATCCGCATGATGCCGCGTAGTGATGTTGAAGAAAATCGTGCTGACCTGATATACACATTGCAAGCCATCATCGATGGCAAGTTTGATATCCAGCTTATTCAGTGGGCACTGGAGGCTAAACTAATCAGTTCGCCACTATTGGTTGAATTTGGTACAGAGATGAATGGTGACTGGTTTCCCTGGTCCTGGCTCTACAATGGTGGTGGTCAGAACGCGAATAATGGTGACCCGCAATTGGCTGACGGGCCGGAGCGATTTCGTGATGCATACCGACGTATTATCGCGTTGTTTCGTTCTGTTGGTGTAACCAACATTACCTGGTTTTTTCACGTCAATGCAT
>JAHZJL010000232.1 GCA_022600935.1 Gammaproteobacteria bacterium | reverse complement strand
GCCAGAATCATCCTGTTCAGCTCCAATGACTTTTTGCGCGACCAGGTCAACAGGATGGCAAGCGTGGCGCAGGGCAGTGAATATCTGAACGGAGTGCAACTGGTTGCAAACAGCGTCGATTGGTCGCTGGAAGATGCCGGGTTACTCAGCATCCGCTCCCGTGGTCATTTCAATCGCACCCTGCCACCAATGGAGCGTCCTACCCAGATATTTTGGGAATATCTCAACTATGCCCTGGCAGCGTTGGCTTTGGGTATCATCGCCTTGATCAGAAAACAACGCAATGCCGCCAGACTGCGTCATTATTCACAACATTATGCATAAGGAGGGACTGAGATGACACCATTAAAAACCTGGTTAAGCGGTCTTTTGGTTCTGCAATTAATGTTGGCTTTAGGTCTGTTTTTGATGAACCAGAAACACCAGCAAGCCAATGCCGCTGAGCCGTTATTGATTGTTGATACCACGGCTTTAAGCAAGCTGGTGATCAGTGAAAACGAGAACAGTATTGACCTGACTCGTCAAAACGATAAATGGACTCTGCCCGGCTTGAAGGACTTACTTGCCAGCCAGAGCAAAGTCGAACGCTTGTTAACCAGTCTCACCGGTCTAAACAGTGGCTGGCCAGTTGCGACAACAGTATCCAGTCATGAACGTTTTGAAGTTGCTGAGGATAAATTCCAGAAGCGGGTTCAACTCTACAACGGCGATCAGCAACTGGGCGACCTGTTAATTGGTACTTCACCCGGTTTCCGCAAGGTCCATATCC
This sequence comes from Gammaproteobacteria bacterium, assembly GCA_022600935.1. Lineage (GTDB taxonomy): Bacteria > Pseudomonadota > Gammaproteobacteria > Methylococcales > DRLZ01 > DRLZ01. The sequence continues at coordinate 1,811 of JAHZJL010000232.1, read as the reverse complement.
GTAAAGCTGGCGACGATGCGGTCTATACAGCCAAGCTGAACAGTTTTGAAATTCTCGCCAACAACCAGGAATGGCTGGATAAATCCTTGCTGGCGGTTGATGAAATCAAGGCGGTTAAAACTGCTGAGTTTAGCTTAAGCAAGGACGATGGAAACTGGTCGCTGGTACAGAACGCATCTGACATATCGGAGCAACAACCAGACTTGAACACAGTCAAGGTTGAAGACCTGGTCAGCGGGATCAGTACGCTTAGAGTCAAGACACTGGCCGATGATGCTGCAAGTGAATCAGTCGCCAAGGTTAGCCCGGTATCAATTGACGTCTCGACAGTTGACGGTAACCATACCTATCAGTTTTACAAAGCTGATGACAATTACTACGTCAGCCGCTACGATCGCGATCAGTTGTTTGAAATCAACAGCGTTGATTATGACCGGGTCAGCAACATCGATATCACACAACTTCTCGTTCCTGAACAAAAGGACGAGAGTGAGACAGAGGCGATTAACACCACAGAACCAGCCCAGTGATATTGGCTAAACCGGGTGGTTTGAAAACTGCCCGGTTTATTGTCACCCTGATCAATTCTGGCGCTCTCAACAAGACAGCTTACTGTGTCCGGCTGGCAAGAAAAAAATCCAGCATCACCTTGTTTAATTGAGGCCAACTGGAATGCGTGCCCGGTTGCTCGCAATACATGGTCTGCACATCATTTGCGCAATCCGGGTAAACAATACACCCTGCTTTCGGCAACTTAACCGGCGTTTTGCTGCACTGGTTACATCCAGCCCACCACGTTACAGTCTGCGCGCCAAAACCCGGAAAATAACGATCATCTGAATTGTGTATGACCATCACGGGTAATGGCTCAGGACATTGCTGTTCGGCTATCTCTTCACCATTAATTCCCGCAGCACTGGGGGCAATCGCCGCAGGTATTTGACGGGTTGAATCAAGAAAAGCCAGGGCATGGGCAACAGTGCCGCCATCCGAATGCCCGGTCAAAAATATCCGTTGCTTATCAACACACCATTGACTGGCAATCAAATCGGGAATTGACCCTAACTCCTCAATTACAGCAATTGATAATTGTCGGCTATCCACATAAGCAACAATAAACCCGGTTTCAGTTGCCAATTGAGTCAAACCGGTAAATCGCTCAGTCGCACGTCGGCTTCGGCCAGCTGGGGCGTATACAACCAAGAGTGGATGAGCAAATTGAGAATTATAATTTGCCGGAGTGCGAACGTTAAATCGAATTCCTTTTGTCGTTTTTAAATCATCGGTAGAGGCGGTTTGGCCTTGCAGAGACTCATCCATGCATTGTGGTTTTAAATCTTCTGGATACGTGTAACTGCTGATGAGCAAGGATTCTTTATCATATCGCTCGCAAGCGCAGAGCATTGCCAGCGCAAGCATTACAAGACAGAGAGAACGACAACCCTTTAACATGAATCCAACCCGAATTCCAAAGACAATCAGGATTTAAACAGAGTAACTTGAAACAGAAAAAGATTAAAGTACAAAGGCATACAAAAAATATTTGGATATTGGAGAGATGTATTTGTATTGACATTTTAATCACTAACATCTAACTTATCTAACCAGATAAATATGCAGGCGATTTTGCCTGATTTTCCGGCTAATATGACTTATCAAGGCGATTTGACCTGATAACTGTTAATTTGCATTTAAAATTGACCCGGGATTTGCATTGAATGTTGACCCGTCTGTCTGGTCGAATTATGACCTGATTTTATTTTCTTTTTCCAGTGTTTTGATTCTCCTGTTGTTGTGATGTTGAGTGTTTG
>JAHZJL010000231.1 GCA_022600935.1 Gammaproteobacteria bacterium | reverse complement strand
TGGTGGAAAAATGGAAGTGAGCATGAACAGACATTCCAGAGCAATCATGTGCTTTTTCAAAAGGAAGATAAAGATAGTTATATTGGAAAGATATTCAAGTCGTTTTAATCTGTGGAAGGGCAGGGATTGTTGCGCAAGGTATAATTTAAGCAGATAACGCAGAGGTTGCTCACGAATGGTGCCTTGATCCAGGTGCTTTCTGATGCAGTGAACATTTCACCCGGGTCTTTTCAGCCAGTACTGAGAGTCTGATCAGTTTGCCATTGTGACCGTTACCATTCATTGTTAACCTGCACAACAGGATAGCTCGTTCATATTTTTGCTAAAGGTTTGCGCACAGAGCTTGATGCCTTCTACCATGGTTAAATACGGAAATAATAGTCCGGCCAAATCATCAATCGTCATTTGATTGTGAATGGCTAATACCGCTGTCTGAATCATCTCACCGGCTTCCGGTGCCAGTATTTGTGCACCAAGCAAGCGTTGACTGTGTGTTTCCATCACCAGTTTGACAAAACCCTTGGTTTCAAAATTAGCCAGTGAACGCGGTACATGCTCCAATGGCAACATGCGACTTTCGGTTTCGATGTTGTGTTGGTGAGCCTGAGCCTCGGTTAAGCCGACGGTGGCCATTTGTGGCTCGGTAAACATTACCGCAGGCATAACCGATAAGTTAATCGCCGCATCACCACCGGTCATATTGATCGCAGCCCGAGTTCCTGCTGCAGCGGCAACATAAACAAACTGCGGTTGATTGCTGCAGTCACCCGCCGCATAAATATGTTCGACATTGGTGCGCATGTGATCATCAATGTGAATTGCACCGCCTTTGTCAATTTTGACGCCTGCTTGATCCAGAGCCAGGTCTTTGGTATTGGGCGGTCTGCCTGTGGCGATTAATAACTGATCGCTTTTCAGCGTGTGTCCCTTGGTGGTTTTTATATGGAACTTTCCAGAAGAAAACAAGCCTTTTTTGTATGAAACAGCTTCTGCTTCTGTGTGTGTCAGAATCGACATGCCTTCCTCTTCCAGAATGCGATGCAGTTCTGCGCCAATCGCGGGGTCTTCATTGAATAAAATGGAATGTCGCGCCAATAGAGTGACTCGGCTGCCTAATCTCAAGTAAGCCTGCGCCAGTTCCAAAGCGACAATGGATGAACCAATCACGATTAAATGGTCAGGCAGCGTGTCTGCTTCCAGCGCTTCTGTTGATGTCCAATATGGCGTTTCTGCTAATCCTGGAATTGGCGGAGTGCTGGAAGATGCCCCGCTCGCAATCAGAAAACGATCCGCATGGATTTCGATAGTTTCACCATGTGCTTGATCAACAATGACAGTATTAGAATCTTTAAACCGGGCATCGCCTTTTACTAAACGAATACTCGGATTGGTTTCCAGAACATTTTCATATTTAGCCGCTCTCAGCTCTTCCACTCGGGCTTGCTGCTGGGCAAGCAATTGTTTGCGGTGAATGACCGGGGTTTGTTTTTTAATGCCGTTAAATGCATGATTTTTCTGCAAATGGGCAATATGCGCAGCGCGAATCATGATTTTAGATGGCACACAGCCAATATTGACACAAGTGCCACCGATAATTGGATTACGTTCAATCATGGTGACTTTGGCGCCATTTTCCACCGCTTTGATTGCACAGGCAAATGCGCCTGAGCCTGTGCCGATAATAGCAACATGTAGCTGCTGACCATTGTTTGTCGCTGTGGGGCTCTTGCTATCCGTTACGACTTTGTCTTGATCCAGCGCCGTGACTTGATAACCTTTGGCTTCAATCTGTTCGATGAGCGAATCCAGACTGATTTTGCTTTTGACCTTGAGATGACCAACGCCTTCAGGATGTGAAACTTTAATGTTTACACCATCCAGCGCATTCAATTGTTTCTCAATACCAGCAGCACAGCTTGAGCACGTCATGCCATCGATTTTCAGTTGTTGCGTCCACATGGGGATTCCTTGCGTTTCCTGGTGTTAATTAGACTGACGAACTGTTGATGGATAACCAACATTGGTTGTTGCCTTGATGATGGCTTCAGTACTGGTTTTATTCGGATCAAACGCCACTGTTGCTGTTTTGGCATCAAAATCCACATCAATATTCTGCACTCCATCGACTTTATTCAAAGCCTTTTTTAAGGTGATTTTGCACATGGCACAGGTCATGTTCTGCACATCCAATGTGATCGATTGGTTGCCGATTGGTGATTGATTTGCCGATGTTTCCTGTTTTGCTTGTAAGGCAGATAGCGAAAAAATGCATGCAGACAAAGCCAATACCATCACAAATATTCTAATTTTCATGATTATTTCTCCTTATTCCATAAAATAGGGGGCATACCAGGGGAATGCCAGTAATAATAAAATCAATGCTGACCCAATCCAGAAGACTAGTCGTTGTCGCTGCCTGACTTCAGGAACAGCACAGGCTTGGTCTTCTACACAGTTTTCTGGGACTAAATACAGCTTGCGATACCCGAGACCAATAAAAATCAGCGATAACACCAGAAAATAAGGTCGCACTGTTTCCATCGACGTTAACGTACTGATCCACGCCCCGCCTATGCCAAGTGATAGAAGTAATAAAGGTCCAACGCAGCACAGCGATGCGCCAATCGCGGCTAAAATGGCACCAATGCCCAGCCAGGGTGTGCTTTTTTCCGGGGTGTCTTGTTCGTTTTTCATGATGGATCTCCTCAATCAAGATAAATTGCGAATGCCGGTCTGCATCCAATTA
>JAHZJL010000230.1 GCA_022600935.1 Gammaproteobacteria bacterium | reverse complement strand
CGCCAACTCTGGTTGAGAACGTCGGCTGACATTGCCTGTTCCAGCAGTGAACTACGCATTACCTTTATCCTGTTGTTGCAGTTGCTTGCGCAATTTCATTAATTGTCCGGTGATTTGTTCTTTTAAGGAAACATCTGTGGTCTCTGCGTGTTCACTCACACGTGGCCAATGTTGCCGATGATTTGCCCATGCCTGAAAAAACAGAGGCCGGGCTTGTTTGTTGAGTCGACAACCCTCTGCTTCACGATAATAAAAGCAGTCGGGGTTAATTTGCGGGTCTTTGATCCATTGCAGGACGAATGCATCGACACCAGCACGGAATAGTTCTGTAACATCCAGCATTAATGATTCTCTGCCTGGTGTGTCATGGTGTAAAAAACCAAGTGATGGATCAAAACCATAGCTGATTACCAGTTGCCTGATTTCTGACATTAACCAGGTATAGCCAAGCGATAGCATTGCATTGATTGGATCTCGCGGCGGTTGGCGGTTGCGCCCTGCAAACTTCCAGACATAGGGCAAGGTTCTGGCTAACAGAGCAAACCAGGCGTGTGCAATTTGTCCTTCCAAACCCATAACGACAGAGACAGTGTTGGCTTCTTGCAACCTGGTTGTTGCTTCGGTACATTGATTTGTAAATGCATTGCAATCTGCTGTTTCCACATGCTGTGTTTCTGCCAATATTTTTAAAGCAGTCGCATAGCCAGCAAACTTCAACCGGATAAAATACCCTGCAAGTGCCAGCCTTGCAGCTGAATCGCCAGCACATCGATGTTGCATTCTGCGTAATGGGAGTTGTACAGCCAAACCACTGCCTAGCATTGCCGCTTGTTGATTGCCGCGGACTGCCAGCATTGCAACGGGTACATTGGCTGCTGCCAGCATTCGCCATACCGAGGTTTCCGCTAATGGATTACCATAAACAATGACTTGCTCTAATTGCTTGATAGGAGCGTTGCGAGGTTTCAAATTATCTTGTTCAATACGAATCACCCCGCTTTGATAGCGTAATACGGTATCTTTGCGATCAATCACCAGAATCATTGCGGCGTCCTGTTAAACACTGTAAACAATCGTTTAATCAATGATTGTTTATTCGGTTGGTGTGTTTTGCTAGTGCCAGCATACAAGCCCTGCAGGGCATTAATTTGCAGCCCTGCTGCCCAGATTGCATTCGGGTGGATGACTGGATACAGGCGAACATCATCCACGCGGCCATTTACGCGTTCGTGTATGCCGGCAAGGATAATCTGTAATTTCTTTTGATTGGCATGAAGTAAAAAGACTGAATTTTGCAATGCGATGGCGCGTTTCTTCAGAAAATAATGAACCTTTTGAAGGCGCTTTATTTCGCGCACATCGTAAGTGATGACGTACCATTGTTTCATTGGTGATCTCCGTTTTCTCAGGTTTTGTTTCCAGCGGATGATGGACAATTAGCCCATATACCAGGCAGGTGTCTGAAAACCAATTGTTGATGCCTGGGTGATCGCTTTTGCAGAGCGTTTTTTATCCAGCCAGGCGAGCATTAAGGTATCCTGCTTCTGATCGATCAACTCGGTCAGCTGTAAAAACAATTCCTCTGCCTCATGCGCAGATAACATGCATTCAAATACTGAATACTGGCAATCAAGACTCCAGCTTTGCAAGCAACGAAATACTTGTCGTCTGCGCTTATTGGAACTGATGTCGTATGCTATTACGACCGGCCGCCGACGCATATTACAACCAGTTACTCAGTTTGTTAAACAGTCTGCTAAACATCCCTTTATTGGCAGACGGATCAAGCTGACAATGTTGCATAAAATCTGTTAACTGTTTGTCTGACACAGGTGATTCCTGCTGCGCATGAATGGTTTCTGCCAACAACTCATGACCATTGAGCAACTCAATCTGGTCCAGTAGATCATCACTTTCAGTCACTGCCAGGCACGCACTTTGTACAAATTGTTGTGCGGCAGGCGGTTGTAGTGTGCTGGCATTGTTATTTAATTCAGCCAGTAATACGGCCAGAGAATTGTGCCTTGCCTGCAAAGTAACAGCCAGTTTCTGCAATTGTTGGCGTTGCTCAACAATGGCTTGCTGTGCTTTTTGCTGAGCAGCAAGCAACCCGAGATTAAGACGCAATCGAGTGCTTAATTCCGCCTTGGTTTGTAACACTAAATGTTGCAAATGGAGGGGGAATTCCTGTTCCTGACCTGCTTCGCATAATGCAATGGTTTGCAAACCAAGTTGCTGCGTTTGCGTGTTAATTTGCTGTTGTATAACAGCATTATGTGTCTCAAAGTCCAGATTCAACCGCTTTGTTTGTTCGGCAATATCTGCACTGGCCTGGCGCACTGCATCGGCTGCATGCGTCAGTCGATCAGATAATGGCATGTCAAATAGCAAGTAGCGGTTGCCATTACACCAGCTGGAAAATGCAGATTGCTGAAATAACATGATTAACCCGAAGACAAGACTATTGATTGTGCATCTCTGTTTACGATGATTCATTAGTGTGTACCTCCCTGGTGGTCAATATGTTCATTAATAATATTGCGGAACTCGGTCATCAACACATCCATTGTTTCAAGAAAATTCTCGACCGATCGCTCCAGGCGTTGATGTTCTCGTTGTCTGATGACTTCGCTTTTGTATTCCTTCATATGTTCAAAACGTTGATCCATATCTGTCAAAAACTCATCAGCCAGATTATTCATGCGTTGTTCAACATCACGATACACATCGCCAAAGTATTCAACCCGTTGTTGCCGTAAATGGGTTTTTCCGGTGACTAAAACATGATTACAGGCTTCACGGATAGAATGCAGTCGTGTTTCAAGCGCCATATCCAGCGCTTTGCGACGATGCTCAAAACCTTGTGCCAATTCTTCCATTAAATGTGCTTGCACAACTTTGCGCTGTTTGCTGTTAAACGGCCATGTGTGTTGGTCGCCATACACATCCAATGCTTTGCCGACCCGGATTTCGTTATCTTCACCACGGCGTGTTGCTTCTTCAGGTAATTGATCAAGTTGAGAGACTTGTTGTTTTCTGGTTTTTTTCATAATCTTGTCCTGTGGTTGTAAAGTGAATATCAGCATACTGTTGATTCGCATTCACTTCAGTGTTCGCAAGGTTGCAAAGGCAAAAGCGGCATTAACAAATAAAAAGACCAACCTTGATTTTTTGCGCTTAACCGCTGCAATCTCAATCGTCACGCAGACTCACGTTGCACCTGTTGAAATGGCCAGGAAATCAACGGTGTGACCAGTTTAAGTTGGGGTGTTGGCGGGTTTTTCGGGAATTGGTGATGGGTCAATTCTGTGACTGTGGTGCTGGTCTTTTGATTCCAACACATTTATTCAAGCGTTGTTATCGTGCTTGACGCAATAGCTAGAATAGCGGTCAGTTACAGGTTTGAACCACCGCTACCCATTCGTTTCAGAGCGCTCTTGTGCTCCGTGACGCAGGAGCGTCACAAACTGCATTCCCACGCTGGAGCGTCGGAACGAGAACAACGCTTGCGCGAGGGAGCGAGAATACACTCAAACCAACTTGGTACGTTGAATAGCACGCTGATTG
>JAHZJL010000229.1 GCA_022600935.1 Gammaproteobacteria bacterium | reverse complement strand
GAAAATGAATATGTCGAGTCTAAAACTGCGTGATAACGTATTTCTTGAGGCGACACCAGCCGGTGTGTATTACGCCGTATCGGAAGCGGAACAAACTGCTCCACGTCGATTATTGAGTAATTTACTAGGTTGTTCCAGTACTCCGGAAGCCAAAGAGAAAATTGTCCATAATCTCAGTGAAAGCAATACAATCGAGCAATCCTTAAGCGTCCTGCAACGGCTGCAATCCATGCACTGGGTCAGAGGTCTGGAATCACCGCTTGTTGTCTCCGATGAGGCTTTGGAAGATGTTCTACCTGGATTGTTACACGGTCTCACGGAAAGCGGCAAGGCCTTGCTGGCTGATGCAGAAGGCTTTTATCTGGGAACAGCAGGGTTTCCTCATGAAACCGCAGAGGAACTCGCCGCTTTAAGCGCTGATATGCTGAATTTACAGGACCGACATTCAGGTTTATTACTGAAAAACTTGAATATCGGCAGTAAAGCCTGGGGAGTATTGGATGCCGGTGGTAACAGCCGTCTGGGAATCTGGCCGTTACACATCGGTAAACACAGGTTTGCTCTGGTGATGACCGGAGTTCCCCATTTTAACCATCCGGATTTTGTGCGCCTGGTGTGGAAGCTGACAACCCGTTATGCACCGAAACAGATTTAGATTTGAAAATAGACCATTTTAGTTAAGGAGACACGTAATGCGTGCAGATATGTTAACAACAATATTGACCGATTTAAACGGGACCTCTGCTGATATAGAGGCTTCCGGACTGGTATCAACAGATGGCTTGATGATGGCCGCCGTGCTGCCACAGGGAATGGATGAAGACCGAGTAGGTGCAATGAGTGCCGCTATGTTATCCCTGGGGGATCGCACCTCACAAGAGCTGGCAAGAGGTACCCTGGAGCAGGTTTTAATCAAGGGTGACAAGGGCTATGTTCTAATGGTACAGTCTGGTAACGATGCAGTGCTGACAGTATTGGCCAAACCCCAGGCAAAACTCGGGCTCATCTTTCTGGATGTCAAACGCGCAGCAGACAGTATTTCCGAACTGGTTTAATTCCTGTGATTTTGATTCACCAAACTAGCCCAGGGATGGGAGGTTTCGAATTGAACAAATTGAAAACCGAGCCTGATCAATCACAGTTGCAGGATTTTACAGATTTAACGGGATCAGATTTAATGCCAATCATGTTTAATGCTGAAAAGGAATTCAAAGCAGCACTTCAGGTTTTAAATCCCAAACTGAACTGTTCTGACAGACTCTGGATGCGAATTGCCAGGTAGGTGGATTGGCTTCTATTCCCAATCTAAATGTATCTGGGTATTTCCCTCGTTCTTTCTTTGAATGGTCGCTGATTATTCTGTTGTCTATAATAGCGGCTATCTTGTTTTTTCTCTTTCAATCATTGATCTATCAGAAAATTATTGTTCTGTAACGTTTAGTCATTGGACAAGAGTCGTCTTGCCGATAATGATTTGACCAGTCAGTGCATGGATTTACTCAATACTCGTGTGAATACTCATCGATAATATAGCTTAACTGGTATTAACTCTAACTGGCAGATCCATCTTTCGAGACTTAAAACTGCATCATATCAAATTATTGATACGGGTCAGGTTCGATTATTAAGCATTCTCAAGCAGAGATAGCTGTTTGTGGTTGTTCTGAAATATTAAATAATGTGGTGATATGATTGGTTAACTCGTGTTCTGAGTAGGGTTTGGTTAAATAAACATCAATACCTTTGGAATGGGCAAGTTGTTTGTGTTTTGTCGTTGATCGTGATGTGATCATGATAATTGGGATGTTGAGTGTTGCGGTATCCGGGTTTGAGCGGATAAATTCTGCGAGTTCAATTCCGTTGATTCTTGGCATTTCCATATCGGTGATGACCATATCCGGAATCTGTTCGGAGATTAACTCAATAGCCTCCTGTCCATCGCGAGCAGATTTAACTGTAAATCCGAGATCACCTACGAATTGTTCAAGGGAACGTCTGGCACTGAGTGAGTCATCGACGACAAGTATGCTGGTTTGTAATTCAACCAGTTCTGCATCGACCTGATCAAGGTCGGTGTCTGACCAGTGTCTTGATTCTGAAACCAGTTCCTGAACATCGAGAACGGGGGCGATGCTACCATCATCCAGAATACTGGCTCCGATAATGCCATGGATTTTGGGTACAAATTCCCCCATCTGTTTGACAACCAGTTCTGATACACCTTCAACGTGCTCGATTAATATGGCATGTTGCTCGTTCTGGTGTTTGACAAGAATAATGATTCGCTTGTCAAGCGAGATACTGTTATCCGGAGTAACCCTGCTAAGCAGTGAATCCAAGGTTTTAACAGGATAAACCTGGTTTTCATAAATAAAATCAAGTTGATCCCGATCACGTTCCAGGCGGCCTGCACCAGGGTGCAGTATTTGTTCAATAGTATGTTCTGCCAACGCCAGACGTTGCTTGCCAACTTTGACGATCAGGCTGTGATAATGAACCAGACTCAAGGGCAGGGTAATGCTTAACAGGCAGCCTTGATTTAACTTGGATTCTAGGCTAAGTGTACCACCCAGAGTTCGAATTCCACTGCTGACAGCATCCATCCCGACACCACGACCTGAAACCTGGGTTACTTGATCACTGGTTGAGAAGTTAGGGCGAAATATCAGATGTTTTAATTCTTCCTCGGTTAATTGTTCAGACTCTTCAATGATTTTTCTTTCAATCGCTTTTTTTCGTATGGCATCCAGATTTAATCCCGCACCATCATCCTGACAGGTAATTTCAATGGTATTTCCTGATTTACTGAATGTCAGACGAATGATTCCGGTGGCCTGTTTACCAAGTTCCTGTCGTTTTTCATCTTTTTCGATACCATGATCGACTGCATTGCGTAACACATGCATTAATGGATCGATCACACCGTTGAGAATATCCCGGTCGATATTCAGTTCCTCTCCCTGGATGATCAGATTGACCGATTTTCCGGTCAACCGACATGCCTGGCGTACACTGCGTTGCAGTCTCGATGACACGGATTTGACAGGAATCTGGCGTAATGTTAACAGATCGCCTTGCGATACATGATTGAGATACCCTTGCTCAACAAGCATATTATCGATGTCCTGAATATCTTTTCGATAATTGATGCCGATTTCTTTGATGTCAGTTGCAACTTCATGAATGCGCCGACTGCATGAGTGCAATTCATTGTATTGGTCCATCTCCAGTGTATCGAATTTATCCGCTGTAGAGGATTGAGCCACTCCTCGCATGATATCGTAGTTACGAATGTCAATCAGTTCTTGTAATTCATTGCCGAGTCTGTCAATTAAATCCAGTTGATTTTGCAAGGATTTGTTTTTTAACATGGTTTGTTTTAACAGCTCACGCAATTGACTGTTGACAATCAACATTTCATTGGAATGCTGCATGAGTTTATCGACCATGGAGACTGAAACACGCAAGGATTGTTCAACGGCTTCTTCGGTAGATCTGGCTTCAGTATCGTTAGAGGATTGCGAGTTCTCTTCGGTTTTAACCTGAGATTGCTGATTCACGTCTATGGCTTTAATTTGAATCCCGTCACGATCAATTTGACAGGCAAGATCCAGAACTTCCTGCAAGACGTCTCTGGCATCTGAAGGAGCAGGGCCGTTTTTGGTCAGTGCTTCGCTCATTTCCTCCAGACAATCTGAAGCTCTAACCAGTGTGGTTGAAATCACAGGACCTGGCATGGAATCTGCGTTTGCCAGAGCGGTTAAAATATCTTCAAGGTGATGCGTTAAATTGGCAATACCCTTGATTCCAACAGTGTTTCCAGCGCCTTTGATTGTATGTGCCACACGTTGAGCTGTCATGACATCATTTTTACGGCCACCACGACTCAGATATTGAACAGCCACTGAAAATTGTTCGGTCAATCCAGGTAATTCCTGCAGTAAACTGTCCAGTAACTCCGGAAACACATCTTCAGGGGTTTTCAGTGAGACGTCGTCCTCTGATGCAACGGTTTGGCGTGTAGCTGAATTCTCCTCGTCAACACCGGAACCAAGCGCTTTCAGCTTGATCAATAGCTCAGCCGTTTTACCTTCATCCAGAGTAACAAGCCAGTCTGTCGAACAATGAATAATCAATAATTGATTGATGGTGAATTCATCAAGCGGTGATTGCAGGTAATCAAGCACGGTGGCGTTCCATTCCATCCAGATTTGATAACAGGCCTGGCTGAGTGTGCATTGGTTCTTGATTAAATGGTCATAGTTTTCCTGGATATGTTCACAGGATTGTTGCAAACCTTCAAATCCGGCAAGCGCTGTAATACCTGAAAATTTTTCAATATAGTTCTGATTCAGTTCTAAATTTGGGTTGAGCTGTTGTCTGTCACCAGAATTTTCATACAGTGATTTAAGTGTTATTGAAAGGCAATCGATGAGTTCACTGGCAGTCTGTTTTAAAAAGGGAATGAATTCCTTGAGATGATCAGGAATTTCGGCAACAGGTTTTGAGAGGTTTGATGAAACGGCTGGTTCTGAAATATCGTTGAGTACCGTGATATCACTTTCCGGAGAGAGACTTCGGGTATTTTGATCAGTTAGAAACGAGGCTTCCTGGATCAGTATTTCACAATATTCCTGAACTTCATCTTCCTGAATGACTGAATTTTCAGTCAATTGACTGACCAGGACAACAATGTTCTGTACGGTGTCAGATGTTGCATTGCAATCCAGATACTGATTGATCAAGTCCAGCAGCTTGTCCAGAGCGTGATGATCAATAGTTGTCGATTGATCTGTTCCCGTTTGATCGTGCATCCAGTGCTTGAGCGCATCAAGCAATTCATGGACGGCATTCATTTGATTTGATAATGCCTGAATTTCCAATTGTTGAATGTGTGCAAGGCATGTAGTGGTTTTCAGGGTTTTGTTGTCATTTGAATCAATGTTTCTGGCATCGTTAACTGTATAATTCTCTTTAACTGAATCCTGTGTTAACAGTTTTTTTAACAGAGCAATATCATCGTCCAATAAGTTGGCGCGATCACAAAATTCGGCAACCCCAAATAACAAATCATCTATTGAAGAATCATCGAGTGGATTTTCAAGGTGTAGCCTGACAAGCGCCAACACTTCATCCAGAATCAGGTTTCTATCGTCATTGTCCTGCTGACCCGGGGTTTCAAGCTGCGCATAGTCTTGTTCTCCTGCTTCCAGCACGCCTAAAATTTCAGCCAACCCTTCATGACTGTTTTCAAGAAGAGTTTCCATAAACTGCTGAATCGTATTCAACCTGGATTCTCCCTGATCAGGAGTTGAATCAGCTTTGTTTTCTGAACGCATATCAGTGCTTATGAATTGACGGCTTTGTTAGACTGTTTTTGAGAATCAATAATTTTGAAATTATTGATTGCTTTTTGCAGAAGAACGGAGTAACTCACAAGTTTTTCAGTTTGTTGAGTCTGTTCATTCATTTGGGAAAATGTTTGCGCATTTGATTTTCTCAATTCTGTTGCCTGTTTTTGGAGATTCCATGCGACTTTGGCCTGCATTTCTGATCGTTCTGCAATTTGTTGAACCAATGTGGCTAATTCGTGAGATTTTTCACGGGTTGTATGCATAATCTGTCCGCTTTTTTTAGCAAGCTTGCTTCCCTCAACAACTTTAGAGATTGCATTGTTCATTGCCGCCATTGTATCGGCCGTGTCGGCCTGAATATTTTTAACCTGTTGACTGATTTCCTGGGTTGCTTCACGTGCATTTTCAGCAAGACGTTGAACTTCATTGGCGACAACAGCAAATCCGCGACCTGCTTCACCGGCTGAGGCGGCCTGCATACTGGCGTTCAAGGCAAGTACATGAGTTTTTTCAGCAATACCGTTGATTAACTCAATGACAGATCCTATTTCCTGAGAACGTTCCCCTAGACGTTTAATGCGTTTTTCAGTTTCTCTAATGTTGTCACGAATATTGTTGATACCGTCTACTGAAGCCGTCACACTTTTTTGAGCATTATCGGTAATCGTGATTGTTTGTCCGGCAGTTTGATTACACTTTCTGGCCAGTTTTACAATGTTATTCAAAGCATTAGAGGCTTCAGTCAAGTCTTTGGCAGCAGCGTTTACTACTTGCAGCTCTTTACCTGCTACCTGTTTGCTTGTTTCCGATTGCGTTTGTACCTGTTTTGCGGCACGTTGCACATTGGTGGCGGTACCCTTGACTTGGTTGATGAGTCGGTTTGTTTGCTCAATCACCATATTCAAACTGTCTGACAAGGTGCCAGTCACGTCTTCGGCAACTTCCATTTTGACTGTTAAATCTCCCTGGCTCAGTTGTGCAGCAACCTGTAACATGTTGATAATGGAATTATTCAAAGCATCGCTTTCAGCCTGGAATTTATTTTGAACGTTTTCACGCTCATCAAGTAACTTATCGAATGTCCGGGCGAGTTCCCCAATTTCATCGTCACTTATGAGTTTTACCCGGACATCTTTCTCACCTTTGGTAAATCGAAGCATGATGTTTTTGAAATGGGTGATTGGCGATACAATATGTTTAACAAAAAATAAGGCAGCTATAATCCCGAGTAACAAAACAATGATTCCGACAATAAGCGCTGTTTTGATAATTGACGTCATGAGTTGTCTGATTGGAGCAAAAGCTTCGGCCTCATCAATTTCTGCAAAAAGAGCCCAGTGCAGACCGTTGATATTTAATGGCGTGTAAGCAGATAACACAGGAATGTTTCTGTAATCCGCAAAAATGTCAAAACCTGAGTTGCCATTCAATGCCTGATTGACCCCCTCTGTATCGACAGTCATCAATCCGATAGTCGAATCTTTCTTGCGAATGATATCTGTAATTGTTTCCGGAATCGCAGTCTGTTTGAGTGCATTAAAAAATCCGTTGGAATCTTGCTTAAGAAACCGGCTGTTATTTCTAATGGTTTTGTCATCAGCGACGATATAGGTTTCTCCAGACTCGCCAAGACCATATTGAGCCCATTGTCGATTGAATGTCATCAGCTCATTGATTGTATCGGCAGGAACCTGAATTATGAATACACCTTCGATTTTGTCATTGACGAAAATTGGTGCAGAGATAAACGATGCGAAGTCACTGTATGAAGGATAATAAGCTTTCATATCAGTTGTGAAAGTCTGACCTGGCTCTGTTGCAGTCAGAGCCAATCTGAATGCCTCGCCAATACCGGAGTTAGCGTAAGGCCCATCTATCAATGAGGTTGCAAAATCGAGTTCTTTAAAGACTGAGTAAATCAGATTACCGGTATCTGCATCGACCAGAAAGACATCGTAAAAGCCAAAGCGCTGTAAAAATTCCCTAAAGCCAGGGTGGAATTTGGCATGGATTCTTGAATAATCTGTATTGACGTCCAAAGCGACCAGTTCCTCTTTGGAACCTAAAGGATAGGGGTTTTGAGCGATAAAATAGTTTTGCAGGGCAAGACTATTTTTATTCATTTTGGCTAGAACAGCCTCGGCTTCAATGAATGTTTGTTCAGAGTTTACTGTTTTGTATTGTTTACCAAACTGCTCATCGTAATAGTTACTGACATTGGCTCTGTATATTGAGTTTTTACCAGAGACTTGCTTGGAAAATTTTGGAAAAGCTTTTTTAAATTCTAGTAAAGCCTGTGTATATGCCCCACCTATTGTCGCTTGTTGAGAGACTTCAGTATTGATCTGACGAAAATAAGCCTCAACACGGTTTTTCTGGGTGTCACGCAGAACAATCAGGCGATCTCTGACTTCGGCCTGAATTGTTTGAGTTGCCTTATCATTGGTAATAAACATGATACCAATGGTGGTCAGTACAACGGCGACTAATGCCAACGCGGTAGAACCGAGTAGCATTTTGGGTTTCATTCTCATGTGTTCATACTCCTACCCTGCGAATCAGCGAGAAAATAGATGTAAACTAGTGTGCGATGCTGATGGTCATTTGATCCATGCAGGTTTTGAAATCAAATTCAAACCAGAGTCCATGATCAATCTTGTAAATAGTTCCAGCGAATCGTTTCAATGGTTCGGGAAGCAGACCAGATTCGGTTGATGAATGTGAATGTAATTCCAATGAAGTGGCTTTGTCATAATGAAAAGCCATGAAACTGCCATTCAGTTTTAAAACAATGATTGATGGGCTGCGGTTGATAAATTGAATTCCCAACAATTGATCGATTGCAAAGACTGGTGAAAAAAGACCCCGAATACTGATAAGTCCAGACATTAAACTGGATGTGTTAGGAATTGGATATACTTTCGGGGTGTTAATCACCTCTGATTCGATTCCTTCAGGGATGATGAAACCATATTGACCCACGGTAAACCCATATCGAAAATTCAAGGCTTCAATTTCAACTTGATTTTCGGCGAGGTTTGTATGTACAGAGTTGTTTAATAGTTGATGTTCACTCATCAAAATTTTAGATTATTACCAATTCTATCAATGGTGCTTTGCAATGTTTTGTTAAATAATGTGTGGCTTAAATTTAAGCTTAGACTGCTTTTACATGATTGATAAGGTCAGTGTCTTGATAAGGTTTCTGGATCAAATCTTTCGCGCCTTGCATTTGAGCCCATAAACGATCAGCTTTCTGACCTTTGCTTGAGACAAACACAACGGG
>JAHZJL010000228.1 GCA_022600935.1 Gammaproteobacteria bacterium | reverse complement strand
TATACTTGTCTGTCTAGGTGACGCGGGGTGGAGCAGTCTGGTAGCTCGTCGGGCTCATAACCCGAAGGTCGTAGGTTCGAATCCTGCCCCCGCTACCAATTCGAGATGCCCCGTTACGGGGTTTTTTGCTTTGTGGAGTTCTTGGTTGGACGGGCCTAGCGCCCGTTTTTTGTGCGTATTTGTTTTTGAAAGATAATGATATCAAGCGATGTAACAAATCTTATCGAACGGACTGTCACAGGTATGGGGTATGAATTTGTCGGTGTTGAACTGGTGTCGCAGCGTCATTCAAAGTTATTGAGGATTTATATTGATGGAACTGATGGCGTGCTGATTGAGGATTGTGTCAAGGTCAGTAACCAGCTGAGCGGTGTTTTTGATGTTGAAGATCCGATCAGCGGACAATATCAACTTGAGATATCTTCGCCTGGAGTTGAAAGACCATTGTTCCGAATAGAAGACTACCAGCGTTTCAAAGGACAGCAAGCATCAGTTGAACTTTATGAAGCGTATCAAGGTCGACGAAAAATTAAAGGTTTTCTTGACGGCGTTCAAGGAGATAAGGTGTTGATTCAGGTTATAGATGATGTTGTCGAATTTCCGTTTTCGAATATACGCAAAGCGCGGCTTGTTGCTGAATTGAATATGGGACGAAAAAAAGGATCATAAAATGGCAAACAAAGAAATTTTATTGGTCGCAGAAGTCGTTTCCAACGAAAAAGGCATTGCCAAGGATGAACTATTCGGGGCGATTGAACAAGCTTTAGAATCTGCAACGGCTAAACGCTACCAGCACGCTGTCGATATTAAAGTAAGAATCGATAAAGCGACGGGTGATTATGACACAGTCAGGCGTTGGCTGGTCATTGATCCCGACGCTCCAATTGAACCTTCTGAAACGGATGATCAAAAATATGGAGAAGCCGAATCAGAGACAGATTCGATGTACTGTCCGCATACGACATTGACCCTGGACGCCGCCCGTGAGAATAACCCGGATATAGAAATTGGTGATTATGTTGAGGAACCAATTGAATCTGTTGAGTTTGGACGTATTGCTGCGCAGACTGCAAAACAAGTCATCATTCAGAAAGTGCGTGAGGCTGAAAGACAAAAAATCTATGCTCAGTATAAAGATCGTGTCGGGGAGTTAATTACAGGTGTTGTAAAACGCACTGATCGTAAAGGGATTTATCTGGATCTAGGTGGCAATGCAGAAGCTTTTGTTCCCCGATTTGAAATGATCCCAAGAGAAGCGGTTCGTATGGGAGACAGGCTGAGAGGATACCTGAAATCTGTACGTCCGGAATCCAGAGGGCCACAGATCTTTATCAGTCGCACAGCACCTGAGTTGCTGGTCGAGCTTTTTAAACTTGAAGTTCCTGAAGCCAGTGAAGGTGTGATTGAAATTCTGGGTGCGGCACGTGACCCGGGTGTTCGCGCTAAATTGGCTGTGCGCAGCAACGATCCCAGACTTGATGCTGTTGGCGCTTGTGTTGGTATGCGGGGCTCCAGAGTACAGGCAGTTTCAGGTGAGTTAGGGGGAGAGCGTGTTGACATTATTTTATGGGATGAAACCCCTGCTCAATATGTTATTAATGCCTTATCACCAGCAGAAATCGAGGCCATTGTCGTTGATGAGGACGCTCATTCCATGGATGTCGCGGTCAGCGAAGATTCATTATCAGTTGCAATCGGTCGCGGCGGTCAAAATGTGCGTTTGGCATCCCAACTGACAGGTTGGGATTTGAATGTGATGGATCAAGTCCAGGCCAATGACAAGCAGCAAACTGAAGCTAACCAGTTAATGACTGTTTTCATGGAAAAACTGGACGTCGATGAAGATGTTGCCTCTGTGCTTGTGGCGGAAGGGTTTACCAGTATTGATGAAATCGCTTATGTACCAATGAATGAGCTTGTGCAAATAGAAGATTTTGATCAAGACACAGTTGAAGAGCTGCGTAACCGGGCACGTGATGCATTGTTGATAGACGCGATTACATCTGAAGAAAAACTTGAAGATGCACAGCCAGCCCAGGATTTGCTGGATCTTGAAGGCATGCAGCCTGATTTGGCATTACGCCTTGCTGCAGCCGGCATAAAAACAGCAGAAGATCTGGCTGAATGTGGGGTTGATGAAGTGCTGGAAATTGAAGATCTGGAGCTCAACCAGGAGCTGGCAGGTAAATTGATAATGAAAGCGCGTGAACCTTGGTTTGCTGAACAAAATGATTAACCGGAGTCTGAACCATGAGTGAAGTAACAGTACGCCAACTCGCAGATACCGTTGGAGTGCCTCTGGAACGATTGATTTCTCAATTGGGAGAAGCAGGGTTATCAGCGAATGGTGCTGATGATGTGCTCTCGGATGATGAAAAAGTCAAATTATTAACCTATTTGCGTGGTGCACACGGCAAGCAAAAGGAATCAGTTGAGGCGCCAAAAAGGGTGACACTGAAACGCCGTTCGGTTGGAGAATTAAGGCAGTCGCGCACAACTGCGACAGGTAGAACGACCAAATCTGTTAGTGTTGAAGTCAGAAAACGGCACACCTATGTTAAGAAAAGTGAGCTTGCAGATACCGGCAATCAACTTCAGGAAATTGAGAAAGCACGTCAGGAGCTTGACGATCAACGCCTTAAGGTTGAAGCTGAAGAAAATGCCAGAGCAGAAAAAGAAGCACAGCTGATTAAGCAGCGTGAGGCTGAAGAGCAAGAGAAACAAAAGCAACTGGAAGAGCAGCAACGTCGGGAACAGGAAAAGCTCAGGAAAGAGGAAGAAGAGCGTCAAGCTGAACAATTACGTTTGCAAAAAGAAAAGGAGGCAGCTCAGCAGCCTGTTTCACCAGAACCGAGTAAGCCTACTAAAACCCCGGCTCCATCGACGCCTGATACATCAACTAAAAAATCATCACGCAAAAGCAAACAAAAAGAAAATTTTGATGACAGCCGTAAAAAGCTGCATGTTCGTGAAGATGGCAAGCGCAAGAAAAAAAGTTCACGCGCTGTTCGAACCCATACTGTTGTCAGAGATGCCGAGCATGGCTTTGAAAAGCCGAGTCAACCAATTGTTTATGAGGTTGAAATTCCTGAAAGTATTTCAGTCCAGGATCTCGCCAAAAAGATGTCTGTAAAAGCTGCAGAGGTTATCAAGACCTTAATGGGGCTTGGCGTGATGACAACGATTAATCAGACTCTGGATCAGGATACAGTCGTGCTTGTGGTTGAAGAAATGGGTCATACGCCTGTGATCCAGAATCAGGACAGTCTTGAACAGGAAGTCCTGTCGTCTCTGGTAACAGATGATGAATCATATGATGCACGTGCTTCAGTAATCACGATAATGGGTCATGTTGATCATGGTAAAACTTCACTTCTGGATTATATTCGTAAAAGTCGAGTCGCAGCCGGAGAGGCAGGAGGTATTACCCAGCATATTGGTGCCTACAAGGTGAATACTGATCATGGTTCGTTAACGTTTTTGGATACTCCGGGTCATGCTGCGTTTACTGCAATGCGTGCTCGTGGCGCTCAAGTGACCGATTTGGTTGTGATTGTTGTTGCAGCAGATGATGGGGTTATGCCTCAGACCAAAGAAGCAATCGAACATGCCAAGGCCGCTGAAGTTCCGATTGTGATTGCTGTCAATAAGATTGATAAGGAAAATGCTGACCCTGATCGGGTAAAAAATGAATTGTCTGCATTAGAGGTTATTCCTGAGGATTGGGGTGGAGATACCCAATTTGTCCATGTTTCAGCATTGACAGGCCAGGGTGTGGATGAGTTGTTGGAAGCGCTGGTATTACAGACCGAAATACTTGAATTGAGTGCGCCAGCAAAAGGTCTTGCATCTGGTGTTGTTATTGAATCCAGACTCGATAAAGGACGTGGTCCAGTTGCTACAGTTTTGGTTCAAAAAGGCTTGCTTAGTCAGGGTGACATCGTCCTGGCCGGAACTGAGTATGGCCGGGTTCGGGCCATGGTTGATGAACAATCCAAATCACAAAAGCAGGCTGGTCCATCGACGCCAGTCGAGATTTTGGGGTTATCAGGTGCGCCAGACACTGGGGTTGATTTTCAAGTGATGCCAAATGAACGGCAGGCACGCGAATTAGCCTCACATAGAGCGGATAACCAGCGATCAAACAAGATTGCCGAGCAACAAAAAGCTAAACTCGACAATATGTTTACGCAAATGGAATCCGGTGATGTGCTGGATTTGAATTTGTTGCTGAAAACTGATGTTCGAGGAAGTCTGGAAGCCTTGCGTGAGTCTTTGGTCAAGCTATCAACCGAACAAGTCAAAGTGAATGTTGTTTATGCAGGCATCGGTGGTATTACTGAATCGGATGCAAATTTGGCATTGGCATCCAATGCTGTATTAATTGGTTTTAATGTCAGGGCTGATGCGACCGCCAGGCGGTTAATTGAGTCACAGCAAATTGACTTGCATTATTACAGTGTCATCTATGATGCGATTGATCAAGTCAAACGCAGTATTAATGGCTTGTTGGGTCCAGAAATAAAAGAACAGATTGTTGGTATTGCAGAAGTAAGAGATGTATTCCGTTCACCAAAATATGGTGCGATTGCGGGATGCATGGTGACTGAAGGAAAGGTGAGTAGAAATCTACCGATCAGAGTATTGCGTGATAATATTGTGATTTATGAGGGCCATTTGGAATCTCTCAGACGGTTCAAAGAAGACACCGCTGAAGTTATCGCAGGTACTGAATGTGGCATTGGTGTTAAAAACTATAACGATGTAAAACCCAATGACCAGATAGAAGTCTACGAGCGCATCGAAGTGACGCGAGATCTGTGATGATTGATCAGAGATCATTATTTACAAGTCCTGACTAATTAGTCATGCCAAGAGAATTTTCCAGACATGAGCGTGTTGCCTCATTGCTTCAGCGGGAATTGGCCGCCTTATTGCAAAATCAAAGAGATTATTTGCAATTAGGGATAGTTACCGTGAGTGCTGTAGAGGTTACCCGTGATATGTCTGTCGCAACTGTTTATATCACTGTGCTGGGTGTTAAAGGCGATGATTTAACTGAGGAATTAGTTCAGTTACAGAATGCGGCAGGTTTTCTTAGAAAAGAATTAGGCCAGGGCTTGCGTTTGCGCGTTATACCAGAGTTACGTTTTAAGCATGATGATTCAATTGACAATGGTATGCGAATGGACAAGTTATTAAAAGATATTCATGTTGACGACGAATAACCTGTTACAGTCTATTGATCAGGCTGAATCAGGTGTATCACCAAAGTCCGTGCCTGCGGATCTGGATTCGAGACTTCAACAAGGACTTTTTTTGCTGGATAAAAGCTCTGGCATGTCATCAAATATGGCTTTGCAGAAGGTCAAGCGTTTGTTGGGGGTCAAAAAAGCTGGTCATACTGGTAGCCTTGATCCGTTGGCGAGTGGACTGTTACCAATTTGTATAGGACGGGCCACACGCTTGTCATCGTATTTGTTAAATGATGATAAACGTTACGTTGTAGCAATTAAACTTGGTGTTCGAACAGAAACAGGTGATGCTGAAGGTGCGGTTATATCAGAACAAGCTGTCTCTGCATTCAATAGTGAAATACTGGGCAAGGTTTTAGCGTCATTTATTGGTGAAATACAACAAGTTCCGCCAATGTATTCAGCGCTTAAGCACAACGGTAAGCGTTTATACGAGCTCGCCAGGCAAGGAATTGTTGTTGAGCGAAAAGCAAGACAGATCACTGTTCACCAAATTACATTGCTTGGTTATGACAAAGATTTGTTAACGTTGGATGTGACGTGCACAAAAGGAACCTATATCAGGACACTTGCTGAAGATATTGGCGAGAAGTTAGGTTGCGGGGCACATGTTAACAGTTTGCGCAGAACCGAAGTTGGAGACTTAAGTCTCAACTCTGCCTGGACATTAGAGCAATTGGCTGCATTGGAAACCAACGCGCTTCGTCGGCAATGTGTTTTAGGTGCTGATAAGATGTTGGCCGGGTGGGCATCGGTACAGTTAACAGAAGAGTTGGCATTTTATTTTTGCCGAGGACAAGCAGTGTGGATACCAAAGTTGCCGACCAGTGGCTGGTTGCGAGTCTATAAAGAGGATCTGTTTATTGGTATCGCTGAAATAGCAAGCGATGGTAAATTGGCACCACGACGTTTAATTGCCGAATCGGTTTAACGAATGATTTACTTGTTCTTATTTGCATGAATGGTTAGAATCAAAAAGTTTATTTAAGTAATTATTATCGGAGTAACACAGATGTCCCTGAGTGTAGAAGAGAAACGTGCTGTGATTGATGAATATCAAACAGCTGAAGGTGATACCGGTTCAACTGAAGTGCAGGTAGCCCTACTTACCAAGCGTATTACCACGCTTGCACCGCATTTTGAAAACCATGCACATGACCATCATTCGCGTCATGGGCTATTACGGATGGTTAATCAACGACGCAAATTACTCGATTATCTTAAGCGTAAGGATGCAGATCGATATCTGAAATTGATTCAGCGTCTTGGCTTACGTAAGTAACCCATCAGAATCCTGATTATTATTATCAGCACAGCATTGCGTAACAATCAGTTATTGCCAAGCATCAACAGGTAGAAAAAAGTGAATTTAATTCGGAAAGAGTTTCAGTATGGCGGACATTCAGTAACATTAGAGACCGGGCAAATTGCTCGTCAGGCTGATGGCGCAATCATGATCGACATGGATGGTACCGTGTTGTTGGTGACCGTTGTTGCGAAAAAAGGTGCGGTAAATAACGATTTTTTTCCACTGACGGTTAATTACCAGGAAAAGGCTTATGCTGCCGGAAAAATTCCAGGTGGTTTTTTCAAACGCGAGGGTCGACCCACTGAGCATGAAACATTAACCTCACGCCTGATTGATCGTCCGATTCGGCCGTTGTTCCCTGAAGGATTTTCAAATGAAGTTCAGATTATTGCAACCGTGATGTCGTTGAACCCCGATGTATCAGCAGATATTGCTGCTTTATTAGGCGCTTCTGCTGCATTAGCAATTTCAGGTTTACCTTTCAACGGGCCGATTGGGGCTGCGCGTGTCGGTTATCGTGATGGCCAGTATTTACTCAATCCTGGCTGGGAAGAACTGGAAACATCTGATCTGGACTTGGTGGTTGCTGGAACAGAAGGCGCAGTGTTAATGGTTGAGTCAGAAGCCGATTGTCTTCCTGAAGATGTGATGCTCGGTGCTGTGATGTTTGGCCATGAGCAAATGCAGGTCGCGATCAGCGTTATCAATGAATTGGCTGCTGAAGTTGGTACACCGTCCATTGAGTGGGCTGCTCCTGAACTTAATTCTGAGCTGGTTGACCGTGTTCATGGTGAAATTGC
>JAHZJL010000227.1 GCA_022600935.1 Gammaproteobacteria bacterium | reverse complement strand
CTGAAGCACAATTGGCCTGACTGGCGGTGTACCATGTCTTGATCACATTCCCTGTTGAATCATTGACCCAGAGATAATACCAGGTGGAATTTGACACTGCTTCCCATGTATAGGTTGGAGTGGTATCTGCAATAGTAGTTTTGGGTGAAACAAGAGTTGTTGGAGGTGGTGGGCCACCAACATTAAAATTTAAGGGTTCACTCCACGGTCCATACCCATGCGAATTCCAGGTCTGAACCCACCAGATTCCGCTTCCATTTGCAAGTACAGTACTCGGTGTTATCGAACAATCACCTGTGCCTGAAGCGCAGTTGGCCTGACTGGCGGTGTACCACGTCTTGATTACATTCCCTGTTGAATCATTGACCCAGAGATAATACCAAGTGGAAGTTGGCACGGCCTCCCACGTATAGGTTGGAGTGGTGTCTGTAATAGTACTATTGGGTGAAATAAGAGTTGTTGGAGGTGGTGGGCCACCAACATTAAAATTCATGGCTGAACTGAATGGCCCAACACCATGTGAATTCCATGATTGAATCCACCAGGTCGCATTTCCACTTGCAAGTTGTTTCGTAGGTGTAATCGAACAAATACCATAACTTGAATCACAGCTGGATTCATTTGAACAGCTGGCCTCTTGAGCTGTATACCATTTGTTTATCACGTTACCGGTTGAATCATTGACCCATAGCAAGTATTGACTTGCTCCAGGAACAGCATACCAGGAGTAAACCGGTGTACTGTCGTTGATTGAACCAACTGGTTCTCGCAACCGGGATGCATGCGGTGACCCTGAACAGACTTGAGGCTCATACGCTCCCACTAAAACTGTTTGGCTTGCTAAAGCTTGACTAGCGTTATCTTCATCAACCACTGCCTCAAAAGAAACAAGCGTCCCAGCCGGGGTGCCTGACCAGACAATCGGTGGTAAGGTTACAGTAATACTCGCGCCTGGTGCTAATGCCCCCAATGTCCAGGTCAGAAATTCTTTTCCATTACATGTGCTCCCTGGACAAATTCCTCCATCTGAGATCAATGTGTTGGAAACTTGATTCAACCACTCGTTATAACGCAACTGCAAGGTCACTCCGAATAACGTTGTGCCACTGGTGTTGCCAACGGTCAACGCAGTCTGTAGCACTTCGTTGGGTTGCACCGGGTCCGGGTTTAATTCAATTGCAAGCGCCAAAGGTGATGTACTGGCTACACGCGTAACCGCCAGCGCCTGGGCACTGTGATCTACAAAATTGGCCTGACCGCTTATCTTCGCAGCATCTACTTCCAACAGTGAACCCGGTGTCACACTGTTGTTTACATCCACGGTGACTGTCCGTCGACCACCTTTTTTCGCCGGGAAGGTTTGCAAATTCCAGGTCACCACGCCGTTACTCAATACTCCACCTCCACTGGCCGATACAAAACTCACGCCTGCCGGTAACGGAAATGTGAGCTGGGTATTCGTGGTATTGACAGCGCCTCGATTGGCAAAGGTAATCGCATACGTCAGTAATTGACCCGGTTCAACCGGATTCAGGTCTTCATCAATGGCAATATCAAAGACAGAATTCGGTTGTACGACCACAGAGCGACTGGCAGACACAACACTGTTATTGTCCTCAAACACTTCTGCCTCAAAAGACACTAGTGTTCCGGCCGGGGTGCCTGACCAGACAATCGGTGGTAAGGTTACAGTAATACTGGCTCCGGGCGCTAATGTTCCCAATGTCCAGGTCAGAAACTCATTAGCGCTACATGAACCTCCCGGACAGGTACCTGCATCTGAAATCAATGAGTTAGATAATACGTTTAAAAATTCTGGATATTTAAGCTGGAGAACCAGTGACCCAGTGGAAGATGCTCCTGAATTACCCACAGTGAGGGCGATATTAACAACCTCATTGGGTTGAACAGGATTGGGGTTGACTTCAACCCCAAGGTTAATCGATGCGTGAGCAGAAAAGCCCACTAATGAAAAGAGAGAAAAGAAAAAATAGAATAATACGTTTTTTCGGTCAATAGCATTCATAATATCATACCCTACAACTTTGCAAATCCACCCCCTATTAAGGGCATTTAAGTTGTTGATTATGTATCTATTGCCACCTTTATATCAGCTACATTATTATTAATTTCTTTTCAAGAGTAACTGATAAAATCAGTACTCATTTTGCCTTTTCCATAGAAAAATTTCAACAGTTTTTTATAAAATCCAGTATTAAATCGAGTTCATGCTTAATAAGTTATTGATTAATTTATACTTATATACAACTGACTTATACACAGATGAACTTTTGATTACCACGTTCAAGATTTAAATAGTTGAAACTCATAATAACTGGTTGATTTATCGTATATAGAAGCCAGCAAGTTCATTTGATAAGCAATAAATATATTTAAATAATCAAGAATTATATAATACAATATTCCATTTAAAAAAAATGCATAAGACCAGATTAAAATCATATCAGGAGCAAATAAATTTGTAATTTTATAATTCTAAATGTTCAATTAATTCAACAAGAGTTTCAGTTCGCTTTCAAGTAATTTCCCAACCGAATTACGCGGTAATTCGTTGGTATATACAATCACTCTTGGCAGAAATACACTGTCCAGATACTGTTTTAATTCATCGCGAATGGTTTGTTCAGTCAGATTTGAAACCACGATGAGTCCAAGGCGTTGATCCGGGCCTGGTGATTTCATTTGAATAAAACAACCGTCTTCTATCCCTTGTATCTTGAGCAGGCGTTGATTCAGGTCGGCAAGAGAGGCGCGTTTGCCGGCAATTTTTATCAGGTCGGTTGCACGACCTAATACGTTAAAACGGTGCTCGGGCAGAATCTGATAGACATCGTCCAGTTCGACTGGTTGTTGGAAATACGATGTCTGTAAAAAAGTGTGGTTGTCGTTCGTTTTTAAGCCCGCATCCGGGTAGAGTGTCCAGGCTGATTCGTGAGCTGGCTGTCTTGAGGCAAAGGATAAGGTTTCTGTGCTGCCGTAGATTTCATAAAGTCTGGTATTCATCCGGGTTTCAATATGCACTGCCAGTTCTTTGGCAAGCGGCGCGGTCGAGGAGATGACAGCGGTTATGTTTGACCAGTCTCCTGAGCTGGTCATGCAAGCACGCAAATGTGTCGGTGTTGAGCACAATACCACCGGGTATGGAAGGGATTGAGCGAGCTGCCGGATGTCTTCTGGATAAAAAGGGCGTTGATTGATCATAATCAACCCGGACATCATTGGCCAAATGACTGAAGTTTCCAGGCCGAACATATGTTGGGGCGGTGTTGTCGAGAGCATAATCAACGATTGATGATCCAGTTTCAACGCCTGAATGGCTTTTTGTGCACATTGCGTCAACACACCCCATGACACAGCATGCTGCCTGGGTTTACCAGTACTTCCCGAGGTAAATGCGATAGCGACAATCTGCTTTGGGTCAAACACAGACTGCATAGTCTCCGGAATTGCCTCAAGGTGATCTGAGTCTTCGAGTAGGCCGTGATTCAATACACATTGGCCAACAGTGATTTGTTCCAGTTCACGATCACAAACAATGGATAGCGGAGAAAATTGCTCTGTCAACTCTTGAATTATGCCGGTCGATTGTGACGGTGGCAGCAGTATTTTTGACTGATTCAACGCCGCGCTAAACAAAGCGACACAAAACAAATAACGATCTTCACATACATTAATCAGATACGCTTTGTCTGGCAGCAGCCATCTGACTCTGTGTACGTGTCGCCAGAATTGCCCGAACGTAACAGTGCTTCCTTCTGATATGGCAATGATTCGGCCTGATTCCATAGTCATGCTGGTGGGAATGTATATGTTGTGAAAGTTGTCATCGTGCAGTAACAATTTTTATTGACAATTGAATTTCTTATAAGTAATTTAAAATCAATGCATTACTAACTTTCTAGCGCAATTGCAATTTTTTCATGATGTACTGATAGATTATCATTCTATTTAATTTATGCAGGAGAATCAGATGGCTATCCGTCAGAATGAAACTTGAGGCTGCACTGACTCAAGAAGACAATTGTAACTTCACGCGTGCAAGCACATTTAAAATGTTATGCACTGTACCTTAAATATTCTATATATTGTTGAATTCGTTTTTATACATTTTTTCCTGGTTAATAGTTGATGCTGTGTTCCTCTTTTTTCTCTCGTCTCTTGTTCTGTTTAATCATTGAAGTTGTATCGTGACCAGGTGTTATTTATCAGTTCCCGGTCTTGTCTGTAGCCTGGGATCAGATAAAACAGAAGTTCTTGACGCTCTGCACAGGCGAGATTGCAACAGGATAATACATTCTGACAAATACAGCCCGGGCAAGCAGTTACCCATGTATCCGGTATCTGCAGAGCTCACTGACATTCCTGATTCGTTACCAGCATATCGGACACGGTCCAATCAACTGCTGTGTGCAGCACTTGAACAGATTCAAGACACGGTTAATACAGCTATTGACACCTTCGGTGCTAAGCGCATTGCTGTGATTACCGGAACCAGCACCTCAGGAATTGCCGAAGGTGAGAACGCAGTTAACCATTACCAGCAACACCAGACCTTGCCGGAACACTTTGTTTACAAACAACAGGAAATCGCTGCAACCTCTGAAGTTATTGCCAGACTGACTGGTGCATCTGGTCCGACCTACTCGGTTTCAACCAGTTGTTCGTCCAGTTCAGGGGCGATTTGTTCAGCGCAAAGACTGCTGGATCATGACTTATGCGATGCGGTGATTGTCGGCGGCAGTGATGCGCTATGCCAGACAACCATGCAGGGATTCAATGCACTTGGTGCGATCAGCCAAAGTGTTTGCAATCCTTTCAGCCGTAATCGTGACGGGATAGTTATCGGCGAAGGTGCTGCTTTGTTTGTGGTTTGCCGCGATCCTGATATCATCAGCAACCATGCTCCGATCAGATTATATGGTAGTGGAATGAGTGCAGATGCTTATCATATCTCTGCGCCTGATCCCAGTGGAGATGGAGCAAAATCAGCCATGCAGCGCGCGTTGAAATCAGCCGGGCTTGATGCTGAAGCGATTGATTATATCAATCTGCATGGCACTGCGACGCCACAGAACGATGCAATGGAAAGCAAGGCAGTTTATGATGTGTTCGGAACTCGAACTTTGTGCAGTTCAACCAAACCGTTAACAGGCCATTGTCTTGGAGCATCCGGTATAATCGAGCTGGCGTTATGCTGGCTGGCGTTGTCCCATCAGCATGCTGGATATCATTTACTGGAACATCGCTGGGATGGACAACGCGATAACAGCCTTCCACAATTGAATCTACTGGAAACTGACAATTTACCTGATCACCAACCATCGATCATGATGAGTAATACGTATTCATTCGGCGGCAACAATGTGTCCTTGATTATCGGTGTAGAACGATGAACACTACAGAAAGTGCCATCTATTCGCCTCATCGATTTGCAGTCGCAGATCTACTTCCACAAAGCGGCCCGATGGTATTAATCGACGGCTTGTTGTCCATTGACAGCGAAACCGTTACTACGTTTACCACGATTCGAGACGATGGACTGTTTTCTCTCCCTGACAACACAGTCCCAGCCTGGGTAGGTATTGAATACATGGCGCAGACTATAGCTGCTTTTTCAGGTTACCATTGTCTGATGCGCGGTGAACCAATCCGGCTCGGCTTGCTGTTGGGCACGCGTGAATTCAACAGTGTTCACAGTGAATATACCTGCGGGACTGTACTGCACATTCATGCCAAAAAAATTATTGAAAGCGCAAATG
Source organism: Gammaproteobacteria bacterium (assembly GCA_022600935.1). GTDB lineage: Bacteria > Pseudomonadota > Gammaproteobacteria > Methylococcales > DRLZ01 > DRLZ01. The sequence goes on along the minus strand of JAHZJL010000227.1, from coordinate 3,383 downwards.
ATATGTGTGTGTTTGATAGTACAATTAGCCTCGCCGGAAAGAATAATACCGATTCCATGCAATCTGCTCAGGCAAAAATCAATCTTTTGATTCCCAAAGACCTGGATGCATTCCTGAACAACAATAACCGAAACCCTCAATGAATGATAACACTGTACTTGTAACCGGAGCCAGCCGGGGGATCGGTCGCGCGATTGCGAGCCGTCTGGCGCAGGACGGCTACAACCTGGTTTTGCACTGCAATACCCAAATCGACAAGCTGCAAGCCTTGCAATCGGATTTACAACACAAGCCAGGTTCGATACGCTTGCTGCAATTCGATATCGCTGACCGGCAATCCGTCGAGAATAGTTTAACCAAAGACATCGAACAACACGGCGCTTACTATGGCGTCGTCTGTAATGCCGGAATTGCCAGGGACAATGCATTTCCGGTTCTCAGTGGAGAGGACTGGGATCAGGTCATCGATACCAATTTAAGCGGATTTTACAATGTACTTCAGCCTCTGGTAATGCCCATGATTCAACGTCGCCAACCGGGCCGAATCGTCACCCTCTCATCAGTTTCAGGATTGATCGGAAATCGCGGACAAGTCAATTACAGTGCAGCCAAAGCCGGAATCATCGGCGCCACTAAAGCGTTGGCGCTGGAACTGGCTAAACGTAAAATCACTGTCAATTGTGTTGCACCCGGTTTGATTGAAACCGAGATGGTGGACTCTCTCCCGCTCGATGACATCAAAAAGCAGATACCGGCAAGGCGGCTCGGCAAAGCTGAAGAAGTCGCCGCTCTGGTCAGCTTTCTGCTTTCTGACGATGCAGCATATATTACCCGGCAAGTGATTTCGGTTAACGGAGGACTGGCGTGATGTCATCAGCCGAGCAGCATCAATCTAACCAGCGCAGACGAGTGGTGGTTACCGGAATGGCAGCATTCACTCCAATTGGTAACGACTGGGAGACTGTCAGACAACACCTGCAAAGCGGCCAGTCCGGGATACGGCATATGCAGGAATGGGAAGAGTACCAGGGGTTGTATACCCAACTTGGCGCACCTGTCATCGAGTTTGAACGACCTGCTCATTACCACAGAAAAAAAGTCCGCAGCATGGGACGGGTTGCCTTGATGGCTGTCAGGGCCAGTGAACTGGCGCTGGAGCAGGCCAATTTACTCAATGACCCCGTACTTCTAAACGGTCGTACCGGTGTTGCGTATGGCTCCTCCGTAGGTTCGACACAAGCCACTGCAGACTTTACCCGTATGTTGTACAGCAAACGCCTGGAAGGTTTTGATGGCAATACTTACCTGAAAATGATGGGGCATACCACAGTAGTCAACATTGGTTTGTTTTTTAAAACCAGCGGTCGCATCATTCCTGCTGTCAGCGCCTGTACATCAGGCAGTCAAGCCATTGGTTTCGGTTATGAAGCCATCCGCAGTGGTCAGCAAGATGTCATGATCGCCGGCGGCGCAGAAGAACTGTGTCCGACTGAAGTGGCGATCTTCGATACACTCTACGCAACCAGTACCCGAAATGAGACACCGCATTTAACCCCGCGACCTTATGACAAAGATCGAGACGGTCTGGTCATTGGAGAAGGCGCGTGTAGTTTTGTTCTGGAAGCACTGGATCACGCGCTTGCCCGTGATGCAACCATTTACGCTGAAGTCATTGGCTTTGCCACCAATTCCGATGGAGCACACGCAACCCAACCGACACAGGCCACCATGCAGCAGGCCATGCAATTGGCTTTGGATGATGCACAGATCGGCCCTGAACAAATCGGTTATGTCAGCGCCCATGCAACAGCGACTGAAACAGGCGATATAGCCGAAAGCCAGGCCACACATCAAATCTTTGGCTCACAGACCCCTATCAGCAGCCTCAAGAGCTATACCGGTCATACGCTAGGGGCTTGCGGAGCAGTGGAATCATGGATTGCCATTGAAATGATGAATATAGGCTTGTTTCATCCGACCCTGAATCTGCAGTCAGTTGACCCTCGATGTGCTGACCTCGATTATATCGTCGATTCAATGCGCAAAATTGACTGTGACATAGTCATGAACAACAATTTCGCTTTCGGAGGAATCAATACATCGCTGATTTATAAAAAATGGCATGGTTAACGAAAAGTCTGGAATTGAACTCCGTTTCGCATTAAAACGCTGGTCGGCCTGGTATCCTGATTTACAGTATTTTAATTCACAACAAGCACAACAACTGAGTGGCTGGCCAAATGGACGCAATCTGGCGTCATTGACAGATTCTGCCCACCCTTCCCCCAACCTTGACTTTCTGCCCATAATGCAGCGCAGACGCTTAACACATTTGGCTCGTGCTGCCCTGGCGGTTGCGTTTGACTGCTGGGATACTCATGAACAAACCCCAATAGTGTTTTGCTCCACGCATGGTGAAACGAGCCACTGCTTTGCAATTTTGGAGCAACTAGCCGATAACCGCGATGTGTCACCGACCCAGTTTGCGTTATCTGTCCATAGTGGTATTGCATCGATGTTTTCCATTTATACTGGAAATCATGCCCCCTGCCAGGTGTTGGCAGTGGGTGATGAAAACCACAGCACTGCACTCTATGAGGCAATGACTCTGCTAGATAACGAATATCCACAGATTTTGATTGTATTGTACGACCAGCCCATACCTGAAACTTACCAGTCGACAACAGTCTCACCATCGATCATCAGCGCACTGGCTTTGAAGCTGGGAAAAGCAGATTCAAACATGACTCTACCCATCCTCACAATAAACCACGGCGATCAATCTGAAGCGATATATAACGGGAAATCTCTGCAAAGGCTGATACAAAATATCTGCTCGGGTCATTATGACTTTACAAGCGGTCAACACTATTGGAGGTTGAGGTCAAGACCACTAATATAACCTGACTTCAGGTTTTAGAAACAGAAAAAATATCGCATTCTATTTGCGTTTACAAAGTAATGTTATCCGCTTCATTAAACCAGTGTTTTATTGCGAATAAAGAAATGTAAGATTCTGGTATTTGAATTGGGCAAATTTACCTGAGTTTGGGCAATAACCCTGAGGACAATTTGGATAGCGACAGGCTAAAACAGTTAAATTACGTTCATGCATTGGTGCTATTTCCCGCTTATTCTAACGAATGGAGTACTGCTAAAGCGTTTAGGGGCCTACAAGATGCGCAAGAACAAGCCAGAAAAGAGACGCAACAACATACAGCGCAATTAAAAAAGTTACTGGAGAGCCACTTGCAAAACTAACTGCAGAGAAGCAATTCAATGTCTTTGTTTCGCCATTCAGGCGAAATTTTCACGGGCATTCCTTGTGATTTGTCGTTTTATCCCATCAAGTCATGTCAAATCACTCTTTTCACCAAAATTTG